>JBKOZG010000252.1:0-3286 GCA_046725775.1 Actinomycetota bacterium
TCTTTCGAGCTACGTTACTCCTGGGTAGGAGGCGACAAGTTGACGTTACCGCCGGAGGCCGGCGCTGAGGCCGAAGCCGCCATCCCGGAAGCTGTACTGGTAGGCGCCGGGCCGACGGAGGGCCGCTCCCTCGGGCAGATCGCTTGGATGCGGCTAAAGAGAGACAAGGTCGCTCTCGCCGGTGGCATCTTCTTGATCCTTCTCATCCTGGTCGCCATCTTCGCGCCATTGATCGTCAAGTACCTCGGCGATCCGCCGAACGAGTTCCACCAGGAGTTGATCGACACCGCAGGCGGCACATTGACTCCGATCGGCCGCTTCGGGGGGATGAGCTGGGATCACCTGATGGGCATCGAGCCGGTGAATGGTCGTGACATCTTCAGCCGAGTCGTGTACGGCAGTCGGATTTCCTTGCTGATCGCCTTCCTGGCCACGCTTCTGTCGGTATTCATCGGGACCACTCTGGGAATCATCTCCGGTTTCATCGGTGGCTGGACTGACACGTTCACCAGTCGGCTGATGGATGTATTCCTGGCCTTCCCGCTGCTTGTCTTGGCCATTGCCCTGGCCGGAGTCTTCCCGGACCAGGCATTCGGCCTGCAGGGTAATCAGCTGCGGATCGCATTGCTGATCTTCATCATCGGATTCTTCAACTGGCCTTATATCGGGCGGATCATTCGCGGCCAGACGCTCTCGCTGCGCGAGCGGGAGTTCGTCGAGTCAGCACGAAGCATTGGCGCCCGACGTGGCTACATCCTGCGTACCGAGATGCTGCCCAACCTCATTGCGCCGATCTTGGTCTATTCCACGCTGCTGATCCCCACGAACATCTTGTTCGAGGCCGCGCTGTCGTTCCTCGGCGTTGGTATCCGTCCGCCCACCCCGAGCTGGGGCGGGATGTTGTCAGATGCCGTCGTCTACTACACGCAGCCGCACTTCATGTTCTGGCCCGGCATGGCGATCTTCGTCACAGTCTTGGCCTTCAACCTCTTCGGAGACGGGCTGCGTGACGCGCTTGATCCACGAGCCAATCGATAGGAGTAACCACGGGGTGACCCCCGACAACCAGAAAGGGATTCAGGAATGAACCATTCAAGATCCTGGCGAGTCAGAGGCCTGGCTGCCGTGGGCGTTTCGGCCGCAATGCTGCTGGCCGCCTGCGGTGGGGGCGGCGGAGCTGGTGGCGAGCAAGGACCAGGGACCCAGGCTGGCGCGAGCGGCTTCAATGCCGCTTCCACCAGTGTTGTCAATCCTTCAGACAAGAAGGGCGGCACACTGAAGTTCGCAAATCCCGGCGACTGGGACACCTTGGACCCAGGCGAGACGTACTACGCCTGGTCCTGGAACTTCGCGCGGCTCTACGGTCGGTCGCTGATGATGTTTAAATCTGCACCCGGCCCGGAGGGCAACCAGCTGGTTCCGGATCTCGCCGAGGGTCCCGGCCAGGCGAGCGAGGATGCCAAGACCTGGACATACAAGCTGCGCCAGGGTGTGAAGTTCGAGGATGGCACTGAGGTCACTTCAGCCGACGTCAAATACGCCGTGCTTCGTTCTATCGACAAGGAAACGTTCCCCAACGGACCGGCTTACTGGGACGCCCTTCTCGATCTACCGGATGGCTACAAGGGCCCTTACAAGTCGCCGAATGTCAACACCGACTCGGCTATTGAGACCCCTGACAAGTACACAATCGTCTTCCATACAAAGCAGCCTTTTGCCGCCTTTGACTACCTCGCCCAGCAACCGGACACTATGCCGGTACCCAAGGATAAGGACACTGGCGCCAAGTACCGGAACTCGGTTGTCTCCAGTGGTCCATACAAGTTTGCCGACCTACAACCCGGCAAGAGCTTCAATCTGGTCCGCAATGATCAGTGGGATCCCGCAACCGATCCAAATCGCAAGGCGCTCCCGGATCGCATTGAGGTTACCCTCAACGTGAATCCTGACGATCTTGACAACCGAATCCTGAGCGGCGACGTCGATGTCGATGTCTCGGCTGTAGGAGTCCAACCGGCCGCGCAAAGCCGGGTTTTGCAGGATCCGAATTTAAAGGCGAATGCGGACAACCCGCTCGGTACGCGGCTCAACTATGTCTCGATCATTCCGACAGTCGCTCCGCTCGACAACATCGAATGCCGTAAGGCGGTCATGTACGCCATGGATCAGACGGGCTACCAGGCCGCGTACGGTGGCCCATTCGCTGGTGGGGATCTGGCGACCACAATCCTGCCGCCCAACATTCCTGGCTATCAGGCCTTCGATCTGTATCCGAACGGTCCGGATCACAAGGGCGACCTGGAGGCGGCCAAGAAGTCGCTGGAAGCCTGCGGCCAACCCAACGGCTTTGAAACCAATATCGGTTACCGTGCCGAGCGGCCGAAAGAGAAGGCCACTGCCGAGGCGTTCCAGCAGGCGCTGGGTCGAGTTGGCATCAACCTCACCCTGAAGCCGTATCCGCAGGGTGACTACTTCGCCCAGTACTGCGGCCTTCCGCCGTACGTGGTGAAGAACAAGTTGGGACTGTGCCTCAACAGCTGGGGCGCCGACTGGCCAGACGGTTTCGGGTTCTTGTCTCAGATTGTCGACTCAAGGGTCATCCGCGAGACCGGCGGTTCATCGAACATGAGCGTTCGGATACCCGAGGTAGATCAGATGCTCGACAAGGCCCTGACCGAACTCGACACTGACAAGCGCAACCAGATGTGGGCCCAAATCGACAAGCGGGTCATGGAGGAGGCAGTTATCTACCCAGGCGTATACGCAAAAACCTTGCTGCTGCGGTCGAAGAATGCCACCAACATCATGGTCACGGACGCTTTCGGCGAGTACGACTACCCGGGGATGGGAGCCCAGAAGTAGTCGATAAATGATCATCGGTGCGCTGAGCTTGGCGAAGGAGCTCTTCGACGAGCTCAGCGTGCATGATCGCGATGGGAGGTGTGCGACCTGTTCGCCTATATCGTGCGACGGCTGCTGTGGGCGGTAGTGCTGCTGATCGTGCTCAGCATGGTCACCTTCGCCATCTTTTACCTGATCCCGCGGCTCGGTGGGGCAACGCCGGAAACGCTGGCGACACGGTATGTGGGGCGGGCCGCTACCGCAGAGACGGTTCACCTGACGGCCGAACGCCTCGGGTTCCTCGATCCGGTGCCGGTGCAGTACTGGAACTGGCTCAAAGGGATTTTCGTCGGCGCAGAGTACGACTTTGGCGCCGGCGTCGAGCAATGCCCTGCCCCTTGCTTCGGATACTCCTTCATCACCCACCAGCCGGTGTGGCCTGAGT
>JBKOZG010000010.1:0-5342 GCA_046725775.1 Actinomycetota bacterium
CGGTACGGCACTCCCTTGCCGGCCGTCGCCGCCCAGTTTCCGCTCGGCCACCCGGCCATCCGTACTGTGTGCCTAGGCGCGTATTCCTCGGCCCAGGTGCGGCGCAATACTGCGCTTTTTGAGATCGACATACCAGAGGAGCTCTGGTCGGAGCTTCGCGCGGAGAGACTGCTGCGCGCGGACGTACCCACCCCAGGACAGGAGAATGCACACAGATGAGACTCATGCGGATCGGCCCGGTCGGCGCCGTACGCCGGCAGCGTCGGGAGCGGGGAGCGGCATGAGCGACGCTTCCGAGTCCCGGCGGGTGGTGGTGACTGGGGGCTCGTCCGGGATCGGCCTGGCCACAGCCCTGAGGTTTGTCGCGGACGGAGCTGCGGTGGTCTCACTCGATCTCGCAGCCCCGCCGGACGACTCGATCGGCTGGTTCGCCACCGACGTGAGCGACGACGGGTCCGTCCGGGCAGGCGTGGCCGCCGCCGTGGAGGCGCTGGGCGGCCTCGATGTCCTGGTCAACAACGCCGGCATCGGCGCCCAGGGGACGGTCGAGGACAACTCGGACGACCAGTGGCTGAAGGTCCTGGACGTCAACGTGTTGGGGATGTTCCGGGTCAGCCGGGCCGCCCTGCCCGCGCTCCGGCGGTCGCCGGTGGCATGCATCGTCGACACCTGCTCGATCACCGCGACGGCGGGCCTGCCGCAGCGCGCTCTCTACAGTGCCAGCAAGGGTGCCGTGCTCGCTCTCACCCGCGCGATGGCCGCGGACCACATCGGCGAGGGCATCCGGGTCAACTGTGTAAATCCCGGTACGGCCGACACCCCATGGGTGGGCCGGCTGCTGGCCGTCGCGGAGGACCCGGAGGCCGAGCGCGCCGCGCTGGAGGCCCGACAGCCGATGGGACGGCTGGTCACCGCCGACGAGGTGGCCGCGGCAATTCACTACCTCGCAAGCCCGGCCGCCGGCTCCACTACCGGTACCGACCTGGCCGTGGACGGTGGGATGAGCGGTCTGCGGATACGCCCGCGGTCGTGAGCGTCGGGGACGCAGGTGTGAGACGGACAGCCTCCCGGTCCGGCGGGGGCGGAGCGGTACGGTCGTCTGGTTCGCGACCTCTGGGATGATCGGCAGGAATTGATGGAGCGTTACGCCAGCTGTGTCCGGCTGCGGCCGGAGTATCGAGAGCGCTACCTGGAATTGCATGCCCACGTGTGGCCGGAGGTCGAGTCGACGCTCGCGGCTGCCAATATCCGCAACTACACGATCTTTCTGCGCGGGGACATGCTGTTCAGCTACTACGAGTATGTCGGCACCGACCACGCCGCGGACCAGGCGCGCATCGGCGCCGATCCGGCGACCCAGCGTTGGTGGCAGCTAACCGATCCCTGTCAGGAAAGGCTTCCCGGCACGCCGGAGGGAGAGCAGTGGGCGCCGATGGCGGAAGTTTGGCACCTCAACCGATGAGAGTCGTCGACGCTCATGTGCATCTTTGGGATCCCGGCCGGCTGCGCTACACCTGGTTGGACGGCACGGAGCTGGATCGGCTGATCGATGCCTCGACGCTGCTGGCGGCATCGGTGACGGTGACTGACTTCGTTGTCGTGCAGGCCAACTGCGCCGACAGCCAAGGCATGGCCGAGGTCGAATGGCTGCTCGAGCAGTCGGCTCTGTTGCCGGGGCTGCGCGGCATCGTCGCATTCGCGCCGCTGGAGCAAGGCACGGGAGTGCGGGACCACTTAAGTGCGCTGCGCGCCATCCCTTCTGTGGTGGGCGTCCGGCGGCTGATCCAAGACGAGAGACCCGGCTTCGCCGTCGCCGATCGCTTCTTGGACGGTGTCGCCGCGCTGACCGACTTCGGGTTCACCTTCGATGTCTGTGTACGCAGCTGGCAGCTGGATGAGGTGATCGAGCTCGTGCGCCGCACTCCGGATGTTCAGTTCGTGCTGGACCACCTCGGTAAACCTCGGATCGGCGCGGATCCGTCGCGGTGGCGGCTGCAGATCGCGGAACTCGCGGCCCGGCGCAACATCGTCTGCAAGCTGTCCGGGTTGATGACCGAGATCGTCAGCGGGCCGACCGGTGTGGAAGCCGTCGAACCGTATCTCGCCCACACCCTGGCCGAGTTCGGACCGGATCGATGCCTGTTCGGCAGCGATTGGCCGGTGATGACGCTGGCCGCGACGTACTCGGATTGGCTGGACTTCGTGATCAGTCTTGTGCCCGGAGAGGACGAGCGTCGGGCGGTGCTGGCGGGGACGGCGGAGCGGGTGGACAACCTTTCTTCGGCCACCGGAGGGTCACGGTCGTGATTGCGGCTGGGCTGTCACCAGTCACTGGTCGGTATGCGCGGCTCGGTCGGCTGGATCCGGCCCCGGCCGTGGGCTGATCACAGTCGCGGGCATTGGACTCTGCCGCAACAATTCGTACCTTCGCTTGGAGTGATCTGGACGATCAGCTAAACCGCCGTGTGGCATCGGATCAACCTACATTTTGATTGTCCTACCGAAGAACCTCGCGCTGCGAGATGCCACATCTGAGATGCGACATCTGTCGAACCCTGCTGGCCGACCAGCGAGCGAGGTGGCCGAATGCGCGCACCCTTGTCGGGGCTGCCCAGACTTGTCACCGTTTGGGGAGCAGGAGGGCTGCTGGACCGTCGATCAGCTCGTTTACCTTGACGGTGCAACTGCCGATCGAAGCCGCAACCGAACCCGACGCCCCGACCAGCTCGGCCGGCGTACCGGAAACCCCGTCCCGGCGATAGTTCAGTGTGGTCTCGCCAACCCGGTCGACCATCGCGACCAGATGCTCGGGGGTCTCCAGCCAGCGCACCCAGGGATCGTCCGTCGGTTGTGCGACAGTTTGCGGCACCGGCTGTGCCGCTCTGATTACGTCGCCCAGCTGGGCCATCCAGCGGCCGAGCGAGCGGAGCGAGACCTGCTGGATGTCGGGGATGTCACCTTCGGCTGTCGGGCCGACATTCAGCAGCAGCCGCCCGCCGCGGGACACAACATCGGTCAGGTGGCAGGCCAGCTGCCGGCCGCTCAGGATCTGCCGCTCGTCCTCGGCCTGGTTGTAGCCGAAGGAGAAGCCGATCCCGCGGCAGTTCTCCCAGGCTGACTCGCCCTCGTTCTCCGAGAACGCCTCGTACTCACTGGTCCGGTAGTCCCAGTGGGTTTCGCCCCACCGGTCGTTGACCACGCCGTCCGGGTTGCCCGCGTAGAAGTCGGCGAGTAGCTCGTGGAGCGACCAGGCGCATGTCCGCTTGCCGGTGTCGGGCCAGTTGATGTCGTTCCACAACACATCGGGTTGGTAGCGCTCGATCAGGTCACGTACGTGCAACACGGCGTAGACGTTGTACGCCGCGTCGTTGGGTCGCAAAGTCAGCACGTCCAAGTGGGAGGTGAGCGGCGGCAGGTCGGTAATGCTCCAGTCCAGACCGCCGGAGTAGTACACGCCGAAACGCAGGCCAGCCGCCCGGACCCCTTCGGCGATCTCGCCGATCAGATCGCGCCGCGGACCGCGGTGAACCGTGTTCCGCGTGCCGGTGCCGGGGGCATCCCACAATGTCACGCCGTCGTGATGCTTCGTGGTTGGGACCACGTACGAGGCGCCGGCTTCGGCGAACAGCCTCGCCCAGGCCGCCGGGTCGAACTTCGCTGCCGTCCACTGGTCGAGGAAGTCGTCGTAGGGTGCGTCGTGGTAGATGTCGTGGTGGTGCTGCGCGGCTGGGCTGCCGGGGATCCGGATCGTGTTGAAATACCACTCGGCATACGCGTTGTGCTTGAACCACTCGCTCTCCGGTACCGCACCGAGGGCGCCACTCGGTTCGGCCCATGCCGGGACCGAGTACGGTCCCCAATGGATGAAGATCCCCAGCTTGGCTGCCGGTAACCAGTCCGGCGTCGGTCGCCGCAGGTCGTCCCAGATCCGGTCATTGATTGCGGGCGTCATCGCTCGCTGCCTCTCTCATTGACTTTCTTGGGCCAGATGTCAGTAAGTCGTCCCACATCGGCTGTGTGTTCGTGGACTGCACGTGCGGCCAGCGTGCTCCAGCCCGGTTCTTGGGATCGGATCCAGGCCTCGAGGCCGGCGACGTGAACGGTGGCGGCGGCATGGGCTAAGGCGGCATCGTGCGATTCAAGCGCGTCGACGATCGCCTGGTGCTCGTCCAGAGTCTGGATCAGGACTCCCGGGGTGGAAAGCCCACGCCAGATGCGCATCCGCATTGTCGGCTGGGCCAGGCCGTCGAGCAGCGCAAGCAGCAGCTCGTTGCCGCCAGCCCGGGCAATGGTGTGGTGAAACTCCCGGTCGAGCTCCACGAGCTCAATCACTTGCTCGTCGCCGAGCCTTGACGGGATGAGGGAGCGCAGTCGCTGAATTTCCTCGACGGAGATCCTGCTCGCGGCCATAGCGGTGGCCGCGGGCTCGAGGATTCGTCGTACCGCGACCAGGTCGGGCATGGCGTCCTCGCGCTGGAGATCGACCGCCAGCCCAAGGGCCCCAAGCAGCAAATCGGGGCCGAGACTGGTGATGTAGGTGGCATCGCCTTGGCGGGTGTCGATCACGCCGAGCACGGTGAGGGCCCGGACGGCTTCGCGCAGAGAGGTCCGGGACAGCCCGAGATTGGCGGCGAGGGCCCCTTCAGGCGGAAGCCGATCTCCGGGCGCAAGCTCTCCGGTCAAGATCATGTGTCGGATCCTGGTGATCGCATCGTCGGTCACACTCGTGCGGGTATGCCGGACCGCGTCCCTCAGCGGCGGTAGGGAACCGTCCGGGGACTTCCGGGGTCGAGCGGGGCTGAGGGTCATCGCCTCATCGTCCACCGAGTCCGGAGAGGGCGATGCCTTTGACCAGGTACTTCTGCAGGGCGAGGACGAGGATGACAGTCGGCACCATCGAGATGGTCGCGGCTGCCATCAGCAGCTCCCAGCGTTGGGCTTGTTGGCCGAGGAAGAGCTGCAGGCCGAGCGGGATGGTCATCTTGATGGTGTCGTTCACGATGATCAGCGGCCACAGGAAGCTGTTCCAGTAAGTGATAAAGGTGAAGACGGCAAGGACCGCGATAGCCGGGGCCGACACTGGGATGATGACGCTGCGGAGGATGCGGATGTGCCCGCAGCCATCGATCTTGGCGGCTTCCTCGAGCTCTTTGGGGATGCTGAGGAAGAATTGTCGGAGCAGGAAGGTCCCGAACGCGGTAAACGCCCAGGGCAGGATCAGGGCCTTGTACGAGTTGACCCAGCCGAGCTGCTGCATAACCAGGAACATCGGGATGACGATGACCTCCTGGGGAACGATGAGCGTGCTGAGGTAGAGGATGAATAGGCCGCCCTGGAACTTA
>JBKOZG010000046.1:0-6775 GCA_046725775.1 Actinomycetota bacterium
GCCACTCCCGAATGTCTGGCGGCAGCAGGAACCCCTGATCAACAGCACCATCTAAAAAGTTGAACCCCACAACAAGATCCAACCCTTCAGCCAGTCCAGGCACCCCCGCGACACACCAGATTCATGCGACAGCCTCTGCAATATGTGTGGAGCGTCAGCAATGTGGGTTAACCCAGTTTCCGACAGCACTCAGCTGGTGATGTCCTTGCGCAGGAAGTACCAGAATGCAAACCAAACCGCGACGATGGCGTACCCGACCGACCACAACGCACCAGTGATCATGTCGGAAAGGTCGACGGTCGGCGCGAGGGCGTCGCGCCAGGCGTACGCGTAATGACCCGGAAGACCGTTCCGAATGCTACCCAGCGCCGTAATCGAGTCGAGTATCGCGCACAAGATCATCAACAGCACCGCGCCGCCCACCGCGGCCAGTGGCGCATCAGTAAGCACTCCGAGCATGAAAGCGAATGCGCCCACCACGGACATCACGAGCAGCAGGTAACCGACGATGATCAAGAGCCGACCCGCGAATTCGGGCCAGCCGATTTGACTTCCGGTCGGGCCAACATAAGGACCCCAGCCGTAGGCGATTCCCCCCACGACCAGCGTCCAGGCGGGCAGGAAACCGAACGCGACAATGGAGGAAAGCATCGCTACCACGAGCTTCTGCCGCAGCAGACGCTCGCGTCGCACCGGAGCGGCCAGCAGGTAGCGCAGACTGGCCCAGCTCGCTTCGGAGGGAACAGTATCGCCGGCGAACAAAGCGACGATGACAACGAGCAGAAAACTCGTCGAGGCAAAGAGGGTGAAGATCACGAGGTTCGCTCCGCTCTCCTGAGCGAGGTCGACGAACCCGCGCTCCCCAGAGTCGTTGCCTCCATCGCCCAGCCAGAAGGCGAGGAGCAACACAAGCGGTAGGACGGTGAGCACGCCAAAGATGCCAGTGGTGCGGCGGCGGCGCAGCTGTCGCTCGATCTCGGCACCGAGTGGCAGTGGTGGACGGGCCAATGTCGTAAGACTCATCGTGCGGCCTCGTGACTCCGCTCGAGCCCGTGGTCGGTATCTCCGACAAGACTCATGAACACTTCTTCGAGCTGACGATGGCCGTCCACTGAGTCGACGCCGTATCCGGCTGCGACCAATTCCGCCACAATCGCCTGTCGCGGTAGGTCGCCGGTGACCCGGAGCAGCTTGCCTTCAGGTTCAGCACGGAGACCCCGAGACTGCAACGTCTGGCCCGCGGCGCCTACATCGTCGACATTGGTCAGTCCGATCAACGTCACCGTGTCGCTCGCCGTTAGCTCCTCGACCGCGCCGGTGAGGACCACTTTGCCTTGGTCCATCACCACGACATGACTGCAGGTGTGCTCCACCTCCGACAAGAGGTGAGATGAGATGACCACTGTACGACCAGCGGCGGTGTAGTCAGCCAGCACAGCACGCATCGCCTTGATCTGCGGTGGATCGAGGCCATTGGTCGGCTCATCCAGTACGAGGAGGGCCGGCAGTCCAAGCATGGCCTGGGCGATGCCAAGTCGTTGCAGCATCCCATGGCTGTATCCGCGCACCTTGCGGTCGATCGCCGCACCAAGTCCGGCAATCTGCAATGCCTCGTCCAGGTGAGCCTCCTGCAATGGACGACCGGTCGCGTGCCAGTACCCCATCAGGTTCGCCCGGCCGCTGAGATGTGGCAGGAAGCCGGGGCCCTCGATCAAGGCGCCCACTGCGCCGAGCACATCGGCACCGGCGTGCACCGGCTGGCCGTTGACGTAGATCGAGCCCGAGTCTGGCCGAATCAGGCCGACCAGCATGCGGATGACGGTGGTCTTTCCGGCACCGTTGGGTCCCAGCAGCCCGAGGACCTGGCCAGCCTCTGCGCGGAAAGACACGCCGTCGACAGCCCGGAACCCGTCACCGTAGGTCTTCACCACATCGTTTACGACCAACGGAATACCAGCCAGTGCAGGATCTCCCTGAATCCCGCGGCGCTTGCGCCAAAGAACAAGCACAGCAATCACTGAAGCAGCTGCCAGCCCAGCCACCACAATGACCAGCGGAACGGGCACGTCGAGGGTGTTTGCGTTGAGTGTCGTGGTGGCGAGCAGCGGAATCGCAGCAGCTTCGCCCGCCATCGTCACGTCGTAGCGTGCCGCCGTGACCGCATTTGCGTACGCCTGGTCGGTCGTGGAGATCACCAATTGCAGGCGGTGGCCGACGGGAACCTTGTGTGATACCGCAGGGAGCGCGACCGTTACTCGCACCGGTTGGGTGGGATCAAGCCCGCCCAGTTTGAGTGGGGCGACCTGGAGCTGCGGAAGCACCGCCGAACTTGGAGCTACACCGCTGCGGCCGTTCTCGGTGCGTTCCACATCGGGTCCAAGATCCCAAAGGGATGCGAAGAGGGTGGCCGTCGGAGCCGTTCCAGTCAGGTCTAGATCGACCCGACTGCTGCCGATCAGGGTCAACGGTGTAGTCAGCGGCTCGCTGGTAAAGATAGCCGACTGACCAGGAAGCACACCGAGGCCGTAGCCGGCCACGCTGGAGGCCCGGCCGAAAGCACCGCCAGTCCCCGGAAGGTTGGTCAGCGCGGCCGGCGCTCCACCGGGCGGAGCCACGATGCTTTGCCGCTGGCCGGTCAGTGCCACCCGCTGAACCGCGAGCTCAGAGCCCCGGCCTGGATAGGACTGAACGAGGAAGGTCTCCGGATCACGGGTGCCACGATCCTCGCCAAGCAGCGATGTCTCCGGCACGAGTACCGAAAACGACGTGTCGGCGGCGCTGCCATCCCGCTTCAGGTAGCGCCCGAACCATCCTTCAAGATCATCGATGAGGGCGTCGATTGAGATCTCAGCGTCATGGCCGCCAGCGACCCATTTCATCCTCGCCGCTGTTTCGGATGGCAGGCCCCGGAGGTTCGCATCAGCCTGATCGAGGGTGAACAGCGTGTCATCCTCGCCCTGAATGATGAGCGTCGGCGCCTTGATGGCGGGCAAGATCGTCTCTAGACCCGACTCGTCTAAGAGCCTGCTCAATTCGTCATCCGCTGCACCGGTCTCAGCGGCGGTGAGATAGCCCCGACACAACTGGGTGTCGAATCGGCCGCAGAGCGCATCAGGTCGGGTGGAAGCCTGGTCGGCCTGTGCCGGTCGCCCGCCAGCGTTGGAGAACAACAATGAAGCCCAACGCTGTTTGAACACGCCCTGGCGGTTAGCGGGACTGACATCGGCCGGCGACTCGGCTATGCCGACAACCTGGTGCTGCGGGAAAAGCGCCTGCCGAAGGCTGTGCCATGTGAACGCCGGCACGATGGCGTCGACGCGATGATCCAAACCAGCGGCTAGAAACGACAGCGCTCCCCCATAGGACGCGCCGGCGAAGCCGATCACAGGATCATCGCCGTCCTTGGCAACCTCCGGGCGGCTGGCAGCCAGGTCAATCAGCTTCCGCGCGTCCGCGCCTTCGTACGCAGGATTGTTCAGGTGGATTCGGCCGCCGGATGCCCCAAAGCCGCGCGCGGTATAGATGATCACCGTGTAACCGGCCAGAGCGAGGGTGCGGGCCGTCGGCTCGCTGTCGGTCTTGGTGCCGCCAAAGCCATGTGCCAGCACGATGGCTGGGCGTTGCGCGCCCGGGTCAGTGGTCAGGATCGTCGCATCGAGCTTGACCGGCTTGCCGTCCGCCTCGGGCGTACCAGGCACCATCAACTCGGTCGCGATCACTTGGTCTTTCGCGTACGCCGGGATCTGGAAGCCACCCAAGAGCGCAACGATCAGCAGGAGGGCTGCTGCTCGGGCGCCACGCATGGGCCCATCTTGCTCGCTGGCGCAACCGTCACGGTTGCGCCACTGTCAAGCGGTCAAAGCGCCGCGCAGGATCACGTGACGCGGAGCACTCAGCACGGCCAGGTCGATGCGCGGATCAGCGTCGAATACCACCAGATCGGCTGGCGCCCCCTCCGTGAGCCGGGACTGATGGCCGAGCCATGCTCGCGCCCGCCAGGAACCGGCCCCTAGTGCATACTCAGCTGAGCTGAACTGTCCCAGCGCCGCGATCTCCTTGCCGACCAGGCCGTGCGGCAGGAAACCGCCGGCGTCTGTACCGGCATAGATCGGGACGCCAGCGTCTAGGGCTTTGGTGAACCGCTCAAGACGAGTGGCATACAGGGCACGCATATGCCGCGCGTATGCCGGGTATTTGTCCTCACCGGACTTGGCATACATCTCGAAATTGTCGAGCTGGAGCATGGTCGGGACTAGCGCGACCTGATGCTCTGCCATCAGGACGATGGTGGCGTCATCGATACCGGATCCGTGCTCGACCCCGTCGATTCCAGCCGCAACCAGCTCGCTGACCGCTTGCTCACCGAAGACGTGGGCGGTCACTCGGCAGCCTAGTTCGTGCGCTCGCGTGATTGCCGCTGCCGCGACATCTGCCGGCCAGAGTGGCACCAGATCGCCGATGTCCCTGTCGATCCAGTCCCCGACAAGCTTCACCCAGCCGTCGCCGCGGACAGCCTGGCGCTCGACCTCGGCGACCAGTTCATCGGGCTCCACTTCCTCGCCGTAGTTCCGGATATAGCGCTTGGGCCGCGCTATGTGCCGTCCAGCCCGGATGATCTTTGGGAGATCGGGGCGTTGGTCCATCCATCGTGTGTCAGCCGCGCTTCCGGCGTCGCGCAGCAGCAATGCCCCAGCGGCGCGCTCGGCGACCGCATGCTGCTCGGCCCGGTCATCGGGTACGGCGCCTTGCCTCTCCAACCCGACGTGGCAGTGCGCGTCAACCAGGCCCGGCATCAGCCAGACCCGAGTGGCGACAGTCCGCGCGTCGGCTACCGACTCAGTACGGATCACGCCGTCGACTACCCAGAGGTCGCGATACTCGCCCTCCGGCAGCACTACACCAGCTAGGTGCAGGCGTTGGGCCACGGTGGGTTTACTTGCCGAAGCGGCTGCGCAGCTCGGGTGGCAGCTGGAAGTCGGCCATGGCTTTCTCCAGAGCAGCCTGGTCGAAGTCGCCACCACCGAAAGCGGCCGACGGATCAACCGCGGCAGCTGGTTGCTGGGCTGCGTTGCGCTTGGCCGGGTTGCCAGAAACCCCCCGACCGCCCTTCTTCTTCTGCGAGCGGGCCGGCTGCCGTCGGGGCCCGGTCAATCCACCCATGCCCGGTACCCCGGGCATCGAGCCCGTTGCCAGCGAGCTCATCATCTTGCGGGCCTCGAAGAAGCGATTGATGAGGGTGTTGACCTCGGAGACTTCCACCCCGGCTCCCCTGGCTATCCGGGAGCGTCGTGAGCCGTCGATGATCTTGGGGTTCTCGCGCTCGGCCGGCGTCATGGAATGGATGATCGCCTCGATGTGATCGACGTCACGCTCGTCGATGCCGGCGATCCTGTCCTTGAGGTCGCCCATCCCCGGCAGCATCCCGAAGACCTTCGAGAGCGGTCCCATCTTGCGTACCATCTGCATCTGCTGAAGGAAGTCCGCCAACCCGAACTCTCCCCCATGGCCGGCGAGCTTGGCGGCCGCCTTCGCGGACTGCTCGGCGTCGAAGGTCTTCTCCGCTTGCTCGATCAACGTGAGCATGTCGCCCATGCCCAGGATCCGGCTCGCCATCCGGTCGGGATGGAACACGTCGAAGTCCGTCAGGGCCTCGCCGTTGGAGGCGAACATGATCGGGCTGCCAGTGACACGGGCAATTGAAAGGGCAGCGCCACCACGGGCGTCGCCGTCCAGCTTGGTGAGCACGACCCCGTCGAAACCCACTCCCTCGGCGAACGCGTTCGCTGTATTGACCGCGTCCTGGCCGATCATGGCATCGACGACGTACAGCACCTCATCCGGATGGACTGCATCGCGGATGTCAACGGCCTGCCGCATCATTTCGGCGTCGATGCCCAGCCGGCCGGCAGTGTCGACGATAACCACGTCATAGAGGCGACGCTCCGCCTCGCTAATCGATGATCGGGCAACCGCGACCGGATCACCGCTCTGTTGATCGATGTCGCTCCGCGACGAGGCGTTGCCGGGCTCAGGCGCGTAGACGTGAACGCCGGCCCGCTGGCCAACCACTTGCAACTGATTGACGGCATTGGGCCGCTGCAAGTCGGCCGCGACGAGCAGTGGAGAGTGACCCTGCTCTTTCAGCCACAATCCGAGCTTGGCCGCCAGCGTCGTCTTGCCCGAACCCTGCAGACCGGCGAGCATGATCACGGTCGGCGGCCGTTTGGCGAAACGCAACAGCCTGGTTTCCCCGCCGAGAATTGCGATCAGCTCGTCATTGACGATCTTGATGACTTGCTGTGCAGGATTCAGCGCACCGGAGAGCTCGGTGCCGCGGGCTCGCTCCTTGATCGCGGCGATGAAATCCTTGACCACCGACAGATTGACGTCGGCTTCGAGCAACGCGACCCGGATCTCGCGAGCCGTAGCGTCGATGTCGGCTTCGGACAGTCGGCCCTTGCCGCGGAGATTCTTGAACGTCGCCGCGAGGCGGTCTTGCAGGGTGTCGAACACGAGTGTCCTTAACGTCGGGGTCTGGACTGACTCAGCCTACTCAACCGTTCACGCCGTCTTAGGCCTCAAAGGCTAGGCATCTGGGGTGCAAACGATCCCTCAGCACGTCGAGCTGCAACGAGAGTCAGCATCAGAGCGATGAAACTCAACAAGGCAATCGCGATACGAATCAGCGAACTGGAGCTGGCATCCCACACCGCGTGCAGGATCACAACGGCCACGAAGACACCGACCGACGAAGATGGCACGGAATCGGTGCGAG
>JBKOZG010000200.1:0-22660 GCA_046725775.1 Actinomycetota bacterium
CTCGTGCCCAGTCCGTATCGGTGGTTGGGCTCGCCGTACTGCACGGCGGCGATGTAGTCCGGAGTATGCACCGTCTGCAACAGCCCAAGATCGATCTCGGGTGGTGGCACGATCTGAAGCCGGTCCAGTACGCCGAGCTGGCGAGCCAGCGAAATGGTGTTGGTGACCCGACCCGGCGCCATCGGATGATCAGACCCGAAGTCGTATCTGGTCAGATCGTCTGAGAAGACGAGCAGCCCAGTCATCCGCGGCCCGTACCCTGCTGGTCCTCTCGGGCGGCGGCGGCAAGATCACGGCTGCGATCGCGTGCGGCCTCCATGGCACGCAAGAAAGCAGCCCTGACCTTGTGGTCTTCGAGCTGGCGTACGGCCGCTGCTGTGGTGCCACCCGGCGATGTGACCCGTTCTCGTAACACCGTGGGATGCTCACCCGTCTCACGCAGTAGCTTGGCCGAGCCAAGCATGGTCTGCACCACCAGCTCAGTGGCGGTGTCACGTGGCAGTCCGAGATGCACCCCGGCCTCGATCATGGCTTCCACCACGAAGAAAAGGTAGGCGGGGCCAGTGCCCGAGATTGCGGTCACGGCGTCCTGGTAACGCTCCGGCACGGTGATCACGCGACCCGTCGCTGACAAGATCTCCGTCACGTGATCGAGATGATCTTGGGTACTGTGCGATCCGGGGGAGATGGCGGCCATCCCCTCGTCCACCTGAGCCGGCGTATTCGGCATGACCCGCACCACGGCAACCCCTTCTGGTAAGCGGGACTCGATAAAGGCAGTGTCAACACCAGCTGCGAGTGACACCACAAGCGCGCCTGGCTTGATCGACTGCGAGATCTCATTGAGCAGGTCGTTCATGTCCTGCGGCTTGACGACCAAGATCACCGTCTCCGCCTCGGCGACGGCTTCGGTGTTTTCGAGCATCTTGATCCCATATTTGGCGGTCAGCTCATGCTGCCGCTCCAACCTACGGTCGGTGGCGACGATCTGGTCGGCATGCCAACCAGCCCGAAGCAGACCGGACAGCACGGTCTCACCCATCACACCCGCGCCCAGAATGGCCAGCGGATGGGCACTCGTGGTCGAAATCGGTGAAGTCACAGGGCTCCAGCCCGCCCGCCGGCAACCAGCTGGCTGCTCACCAGCTCAGCAATCTGCACGGCGTTAAGCGCGGCGCCCTTACGCAGGTTGTCGTTTGAAATGAACATGATCAGACCCTTGCCTGTCGGCGCAGCTTGATCAGCCCGGATCCGCCCGACGAAACTCGGATCCTGGCCGGCGGCGTCCAGCGGCGTTGGTACCTCCATGAGCTGGACCCCCGGAGCACGAGCGAGCAGGTCAGTCGCCTGGTCAGGGCTGAGATCCTCAGCAAACTCTGCGTGCACGGCGAGCGAATGCCCGGTAAAGACAGGGACGCGGACACAAGTGCCGGAGACCCGAAGATCGGGGATGTGCAAGATCTTCCGTGATTCATTGCGCAACTTCTGCTCTTCATCGGTCTCGCCCGTACCGTCGTCGATAAACGAGCCTGCCTGCGGCAGAACGTTGTAGGCGATGGGCTTGACGTACTTGCTTGGCGCTGGGAAATCGACCACGTGACCGTCGAAGGTTAGTTCGCTCGCGCGTTCGACGACCGCCTTGGCCTGCCCATCGAGCTCGGCGACACCTGCGCCACCTGATCCTGAGACCGCTTGGTACGTCGCGACCTGAAGGCGTACCAGACCGGCGGCTCGATGCAATGGTGCCAGCACCGGCATGGCAGCCATCGTTGTGCAGTTGGGGTTGGCGATGATGCCCTGGGGCGGACGGATCGCGTCCTCTGGGTTGACCTCAGAGACCACGAGAGGCACGTCCGGGTCCATCCGCCAGGCTGAGGAGTTGTCGATCACAATGGCGCCCGCGGCAGCCACCGTCGGCGCCGTCACCAGCGAGGCTGCCTTGCCGTTGGAGAAGAGTGCGAGATCGAGGCCGGATAAGTCGGCGGTGGCAGTGTCCTCGACGATGATCTGATCGTCACCCCACGGGAGACGATGGCCCGCGGAGCGAGCTGAGGCGAAGAACCGCACCTCACTGATCGGAAACCGGCGCTCCCTAAGCAGCTTCCGCATGACGCCGCCGACTTGCCCTGTGGCACCGAAGACCCCAACACGCATGACGCCAAGCCTAAGTCCTGCCCGTTGACCGGCCTTCCTCTTCTCAGGCATGGTCGCGTCCCCTGAGTTCACGAGAACTGCTGTGATTTAGGTGCAGGAGCGGACGCAGCGGCAGGCAAATATGACGCTCAAGGGAGCGCCGGCCGGATGCCAGATTGCAACCAGAGCTGGTGCTTGGTCATGCGGCGGCTGGTGCTCGTCGCTGTCTGCCGAGTGGGCGTTGGATCTGGAGACGGCGAATTCGGGTGTGGAGCTGGGGTTGTTGCTGAAGGTCGATCCACCGGGGCGGCATCCATTCCGGTAAACCATCCGCGTTGATCCGGCAGCTCCAGCCCTTCTGCAGGAAATGGGTGTGGTGATATCTACAGAGCAGGGTCAGATTGTCTAGGTCTGTCCACCCACCGTCGATCCAGTCGATGATGTGGTGCCGGTCACACCATTGCGGTGGATGATCACAACCCGGGAAGGAACACCCGCCCTCCCGGGCAATCAACGCCATGGTCTGGCCACGGGAGGCGATCCGTCTCGTCCTCCCTAATGCAAGCGGCACACCGTTCCGGTCGATGATGGTGGGCCAAATCTCAGCCTCATCAGCAATCCGCAACAACTGATCGCTACTCAGTTGGCTGCCGTCGGTGGTCTCGGCGATCCCAGCCCGCTGCAGCAGATCATCGACGTTGATGGTGACAATCACCGATGCCGGGGTGCCACCGACTGCGGGCCGGTCAGCCAGCTGCAACAACCTGCCGCAGGCGTCCTCGAAGGCATCGTGCATCCGCTGCCCGTAATGCCGCTCATCGGGTATCTCTTTCGTGGCGCCGTCTATTTCGATGGTGGTGGTGCGGGGTCTGGTTAGTGGATCCAAGATCACGTGCAGCTGGGCACCGACGGTGTTGGTGAGTTTGCCTTCCAGCTGCCACATGCCATCGCGGCGCTGTCTCAGCTCCAGATGCCGGCGGTCCTGCTGCAGCTGATCATCGACTGGCTCCGGACCGTCCGGGTCGACCGCATCGACGACACGGGATGCCAACAACTGCAGATCCTTGGGGCCTTGTAGTTGCGCCTGTGCGGCGAGCTGCTGTTCAGCAGCCGCTACATCGTCTGGGTTCAGGTCAGGACGGGCGAGTTTCTGCATCGCCCGCACCACTACCTGCACTTGCTCCGGTGACACGGCACCAGCCCGTTGTGCAGCGGCCAGATGCGGCAACCCCGGCACCACGGTTGCCTCTTCCTCCAGGGTGTGCGGCCTCAATGCGCCAGCGGCGCGGACCCAGGCGGCAGCCTCGCTGGGCGACAGCTGCAATATCCGGCTTAACAACACAGTTAGGCCGGAAAAGCAGCACTCACCAGCCAAATCGCTGGCTTCCGCATCCGCAATCAACGTGTGGTCGATCAGCGGCAGCCGGTTCCGGAAGGTTTCGAACCGCTGCCAGAAGCTGATTTTCTGCGCAGCGGTGAGTTGATCAAGACCGCCGGCCTCAATCGTGTCGATCAAACCGCTGAGTGCGTTGTGGAGGGTGTTCAGGGCCAGAACAAGCTGGGAGCCTTCTGTCTGCTCACATGCTGATGCATCCAGAGTCGCATGGCTTCATTCTATTCGAACACCTGTTCTATAGCAAGCGGATTCTCGAAGAATAAGGAAAGACGCACATTCTCACATCCGAGCGCTCAACCCAACCCGGAGACATCCTCCCCCTTGACCCCCGATCTCTTGATCTTGTACTCCCGACCTGCTCATGGCGACCGCCCAACCCCGCGCCGCCCGCAGCCGGAGTCAAGGCTGGCCGCAGGCCACCCGAAGGGCTCGGCCCGAACGCCGGCGAGGACGGCGGCACACTCTCAAGAATCGGGAGCAGGTAGGTTCGTGTGACGTCTCAAGATCAAGAAGGGGCAGGAATGGGGAAAGTGATCACGCAGGCTTCCATGTCGCTGGACGGATTCATCGCTGACACGAACGATCAAGTAGGACCGCTGTTCGACTGGTATGGAAACGGAGACGTCGAGGTCACCGGTAGCGATCCGAACATGGTGTTCCACACCTCCGCAGCCAGCGCCAACTACTTGCGAAAGGCGTGGTCGAACATCGCCGCGGACGTCATCGGTCGGTCGTCTGTTCGACCTGACGAATGGGTGTGGCATGGCAATCCCGCGGTTGGCGAGGCGGTCTTCGTTGTGACGCACAAGCCACCGACCGACTGGCCATATCCAAAAGCGCCGTTCACCTTCGTCACAGACGGTGTACAGAGTGCTGTGGCGCAGGCGCAAGCCTTCGCTGGCGAGAAGAACCTCTCCCTGTCCGCCGGCAACCTCGCAGGTCAGGCATTCCGGGCGGGATTGATCGATGAAGTGCGGATCGACCTGGTACCGGTCGTAATCGGCGCCGGCGTCTGATACTTCGGTGACTTCGGTGAAGCCCTATTGCTGCTTGAAGACCCCGAGATTGTCCAAGGCCACCGGGTGACTCACCTGCACTACCGCGTGCGAAGGTGATGATCATCCGACAGGCGACTATCTTGAACGAGCCCGCCATCAAGCCGAGAAAGGCAGGATGGGCCACGTGATGGAGCCAGCAGCGTCTGAGGTGGCGGTGGACCGGACGCGCCTGGGCCTTGAAGTCGCGATTGTGCTCGGTCTGTCGCTGGGCCAGTCGGCGCTCTATTCAGTGCTTCGCATCATAGAGCGGCTGACGCGCGAGGTGCCGCTGGCCCAGCAAACCTCCACTCTTAATCCATCGGTAACTCCAGACCGTCCCTGGCTCGACCTGACCTATCAACTGGTCGGAATTTCCTTCGGCCTGATGCCGGTGTTACTGGCGCTCTACCTGCTGAGTCTTACCAACCCCCCGGCTGGCCGCACGATCGGCTTCGACTTGCGCCAGCCTCGGCTCGACCTCGGCTTTGGCGCCCTGATCGCTGTCGCCATCGGCGTACCCGGCCTTGGCCTGTACGCCATCGCACGCGCACTCGGCATCAACACCGACGTGCACGCCTCAGGGCTAACTGATCAGTGGTGGACCATCCCTGTGTTGATCTTGTCGGCTGCCCAAAACGCCTTGCTGGAAGAGATCGTCGTGATCGGGTACCTGTTCACCCGACTGCACCAACTTGCGTGGCACGCCACTGCGATCATTGCCCTCAGTGCAATCATTCGCGGCTCGTACCACCTCTACCAAGGCATTGGTGGTTTCATCGGCAATCTGATCATGGGTGTCGTCTTCGGCCTGATCTACCTGCGCTGGAAGCGCGTCGCCCCGCTCATCGTTGCGCACACGCTGCTGGATATCACGGCCTTTGTGGGGTACGCCCTCGTCGCTCCCCAGGTCAACTGGCTTTGAGTTTGCGGCGGTGAACGAGCCGGTACCTCAGTTCTTAGTGATCAAGCTCCGAGCGAAGAACCTTAGATTTGAGGGGCGCTCGGCGAGCCGGCGGACCAGGTAGCCATACCAGTCGGTGCCATATGGGATGTAGACGCGCACCGAATGGCCGAGTTTGGCGAGCCGCCGCTGCTCGGTCGGCCGGATGCCGTAAAGCATCTGGAACTCGAAGTCTCCCGGCCCGCGGCGATGATCAGCCGCCAGCTTGAGCCCTATGTCGATCAAAGTGGGATCGTGAGTGGCCAACATCGGGAAGCCACTGCCCGCCATCAAGATCTTCATGCAGCGCACGTAGGACTTGTCGATCTCCTGCTGATCTTGGAATGCCACGGTTTCCGGCTCCGCGTACGCTCCCTTGCAGAGCCGCACTCTCGATCCCGCTGCAGCCAGATCTCGGCAGTCATCTTCGGTCCGGTACAGGTACGCCTGCAGCACCGCTCCCGTGTTGGGGTACTCCTTACGCAGCGTGTGCAGGATCTCCAGGGTCGAGTCCGTCGTGGTGTGATCCTCCATATCGAGAGTCACCGCGGTATTGGCCATGTGCGCCGCGCGGCAGATCAGCTCCGCATTCTCCAGAGCGAGCTGCGGGCCGTCCCGCAGATGCTGGCCCAGTGCGGTCAGCTTGATCGAAACCTCGGCCGAAGTGCTGAGTCCAGATTCCCGAAGCTTCCCCAACAGATCAAGATAAGCGACCACCACTGCGTCCGGCTGCGTTGGATCGCTAGTGTCCTCCCCGAGGTAGTCGATGGTGACCAACAGCCCGGCACCGACCAAGCGGCGGGTCACACCCACGACCTCAGGGGACGTCCCCCCTGCGATGAAGCGCTCGACCACGCCCGCTGTCACCGGTGCGGTCGTCACCACGTTTTTGATCTTCTTACTATGGGAGACTCGAAGCAGGGCGCGACGCAGCATTCGCTTCCTCCCTTCGCGGATGCCTGGCGATTCACGATCTGCAAACTGCCCTGACTCTAACCTTGGCGCATGAGCATCGGCCACACGGTCGTGCTATTGCCCGGCCTGCACGACAGCAGCGCCCAGACGATGGCTCTGAAAGCAGCACTGGACGACGTTGCGCAGGTGCTGACGCCTGACATCACGGTCAGCACTGCCAGGACAGTGATCTTGGAGGACCCGGCCCTCAGGGTGCTCGACACCATTGCCACCGCCGGCACCGATCGAGCGCTGCTTGTCGGTCACGGCTGGGGAAGCATGGTCGCCCTGCAGGTTGCTGCTACTCATGAGGAGCTGGTGGCCGCACTCATGCTGAGTACCAACGCTCGGCTGGAGACCATCCTGCTCCGCTCCCTTTACTACGGCATCCTCAGCTTGCTTCCAGCCGCAATCGTGCAGCAACTGGGCGCCCGGCCACCTGATGTGCTCAATCTTCTCGATCAGGTCCGGCCAGCAGACTTCAGATCCCTTGCCGAGCGCGTGACAGCCCCAGCGCTGGTCGTCGTCGGCGAGCAGGATGTCGCCAACCGAGGGCCCAGTGCCACGCTCGCCGGATTGCTGCCGCTCGGTAATCTGCGTGTCGTGCCGCACGCCGGCGCCGGCTGGCGCGCCCAGCAGCCTCGAGTCGTCGCGAACCTGTTGGTCGAGTTCATGTCGAGCTAATACTGGCCGGTGAGTTCGTGGCGCGACGCCGGCCTGATCATGAGATCGGGGCCGTTCCACGATCGACGACCGGAGAGAGGGGCAAGTGATGGCCGAAGTCCTCCTAGACCTGGCGGTTTCACTCGATGGGCTCATCGCCGGACCCGGCGGTACTGATGCAGGCTTGTACGACTGGTACTTCGATCCGACGGAGGTAAGCCGGCCCGTGATCGGGGAACTAGTCGAAGCCACCGGGGCCATCGTCATGGGCCGGGGCGCCTACGCCACCGGAGAGGAGGCTGGAGGCTGGGAGGACACGCCGTACGAGGTCCCGCACTTCGTGATCACCCACCATCCCCCGCCTCAGCCAGCAGGCCGCAAGGTCGAGTTCGTCTTCGTCACAAGCGGCGTTGCGGACGCGATCGATGCCGCGAAGAAGGCAGCTGGGCACAGCTACGCGACAATCGGCGGCGGTGCCGACATTGCCAGACAATGCCTCGTGGCTGGACTGGTCGATGAGCTGCAACTGCATGTCGTTCCACTCATCCTCGGAAAGGGCATCCGCCTGTTCAACGACTTCGATCAGCCTTGGCGTCTGACGAGGACCCGAGTGATCGACGCTCCCAACGTGACGCATCTGCGCTACCGCGTCGACGGTTCGCGTTAGAGGAGGTTTCCTTGGAGGAGCAGACCCAATGGCTGCATGTTCTCATCGACGTGGCGGCCGACGTGGCGGAGCGATCAGGGACCTTTTGGTCGTCGGTGTTGGGCTGGCCGCTCGGTGAGCCGTGGCCAGGACACCCCGACTTCCGCAGCTTTAGCCCAGCCGAGGGCGACTCCTTCATACATCAGCAGATCGGGGACCACGGCCCGCGGATCCATTTCGATCTCGAGGTTGCCGATCGTGGCTTTGCCGACCGGCTGGTCGAGCTCGGGGCCGTGGTGACTGCCCAGGCCGAGGGATGGTGCCCGATGAGATCGCCCGGCGGGCTGCCGTTCTGCCTAGTGGATCGGCACGAACAGATACGGCCGCCGGCAAAGCGCTTTGCAGGCCACCGCAGCCGCCTGGTGCAGATCTGCATCGACTCGCCGCCGAACTTGCATGATCAAGAGGTGGCGTTCTGGCGGACGGCGACCGCCTGGCGGTGGGGTGGAGGTAGCGGCGACGAGTTCGCCGGCAAACTGTACCCGCCGGCCGGCTCGAGTGTTCAGCTGCTCTTCCAGAGACTTGGTTCCGATGATCCCGCGACCGCCGTGCGGGCTCATATTGACCTGGGCGCTGACGATATCGAGGCTGAAGCGAATCGCCTGGTCGGCTTGGGTGCCGAGTGGCTCCGGCGCGGCCGCGGCTGGATCGTGTTACGTGACCCGGTGGCAATGGTGTTCTGCGTGACCGGCAATTCGCCCGACAATCCCTGAATCCGGCCGTGATGCGTCAGAGCGCGCTGGCAATTCCGGTCGCGTCCACGGCGTACGAAGGCTGAATCGGCGCCGCGAGGTGCAGCCGCGCGAAGGCAAGCGACTCAGCCAGGTCCGCTTCCCGCTGCGCTCGGGTGCCGCTCTTGCGCGAATTGACTTCGAGCACCACGTGGCCGGAGAAATTCCGCTCGGCCAGATACTGCAGCACCCGCCCAGCCTGTTGATCGCCACGGCCGGGCACCAAATGCTCATCCTTGGCCGAGCCTGTGCCATCGGTCAGGTGAACATGCCGCAGCCGCGGTCCCCAAGAACGAACAAGATCAATCGACTGCTGGTTGGCGGTCGAGGCGTGAGAGAGATCCAGCGTCAGATCGTCGTAGTCCAGCTCGGTCGGGTCCCATCCGGGCACGTATGCCTTCAGTTCGCCGCCCGGGGTACGCCAGGGATACATGTTCTCGACAGATATCAAGATGCCTGTGCTCTCCGCCAGTCGGCGGACTCCTGCGACGAAGCTTCTGGCGTAGTCCCTCTGCCAGCGGAATGGGGGATGGACCACAACCACATTGGCGTCGAGCCTGCGTGCCGCCTCAACTGATCTCTCCAGCTTCGACCAAGGGTCAGTCCCCCAGACCCGCTGCGTGATGAGCAAGCAGGGCGAGTGGATCGCCAGCACGGGCACCCCGTGGTAGTCGCGGAGCTTCTCCACCGCATCGATGTCTGCCGCCACCGGATCGATGCCGATCATGATCTCCACCCCGTCATAACCGAGCCGGCGGGCGAGTTCGAACGCGCTCGAGGTGCTCTCCGGATAGACCGACGACGTGGAGAGTCCGACTCGGGCGGGTGGGATCTTGATCAGCCGGCCTTCCGAGTTCATCTGAACCGGCCCCGCTTCCCGCGCCCTTGACGGTGACGAATCATCTACGGGCACGCGCCCAGCCTAGACCTCGTTTTTGAGGACCGTTCGCGCATACACTGGCGCGCGTGCCCGAAGTGCTGATCGGCTTTCCTCGCGCCTTCGTGGAGTTCGGAGATCCAGCTGACAGCAGCCAGGTGTTTCGCTGTGACCTCACCTGGCTCACTTCGCGGTGGGCCTGCATCTACGGACGCGGCTGTCGAGGTGTCTACGCCGACCGGCCGAACGACGGCTGCTGCACCCTGGGCGCACACTTTGCTGACGCCGAGGACGAGAAACGAGTCAGCAAGGCGGTCCGGCAGCTGAAGGCTAGCCAGTGGCAGTACAAGCAAGACGCACGCGTTGCGGGCTGGGTCGAAGAGGAGCATCCTGATCATGTCGCCGAGGGCGAACTGCCTGGTCGCAAGACGAGGGTGATCGACGGCGCCTGCATTTTTCTCAATCGTCCAGGATTTTCAGCAGGTCAGGGCTGTGCGTTGCATCTGCTGGCGCTGAGCCAGGGCCGCGATTTCTTGGAAACCAAGCCTGACGTCTGCTGGCAGCTGCCGATCCGCCGCCAGTTTCGTACTGTAACCCGTGCTGACGACAGCGCATACACCGAGATCACCATCGGCGAATATGGCCGCGACGGTTGGGGTCCCGGTGGTGCCGACCTCGATTGGTACTGCTCGTCCAACACTGAGGCACATCAGGGCGTCCGGCCGGTGTATGTGGAGAATCGCGCCGAGCTGGTCGCGCTCATGGGCACGGCAGCCTATGAGGTCCTTGTCGAGATGTGTCAGGCATTTGAATCCCGACGCGGGCCGGCCATGCGGCATCCGGCCGATCCGACATCATAGGCCCGCATCCGGTGCCGGGCGCAGCGGACCCCCTGCCCTGCGCAGAAGACCCCCAGCAACAATGTGGGCATGCACTTGGATCACCTGTCGTTCGCGGCAGGGCCGGACGGACTAGAGGCCACGGCACGGCGGCTCGGAGCGCAGCTGGGTGTGACCTTTCTCGACGGCGGATTCCATCCACGGTTCGGCACCCGCAATTGGATCTTGCCGCTGACCGATGGTCAGTATCTCGAGGTGGTCGGGGTCCTGGATCACCCTGCAGCCGACAAGGCTCCGTTTGGTCAGGCGGTCCGTGCACGATCCGCTCAGGGTGGTGGTTGGCTCGGATGGGTGATCGCAGTTGATGATCTTGCTCCGATCGAGCAGCGGGTAGGTCGCGCGGCAATCGAGGGCCACCGTCACCTGCCGGACGGGACAGTGCTGACATGGCACCAGCTCGGCGTCAAGGACCTTCAGGTCGATCCCCAGCTTCCCTTCTTCGTCCAGTGGTCGCGAGATGCGATCCATCCCTCTCTGGGTGGGCGTGAGGTCGAGCTCCTCAAGATCGAGATCGCCGGTGATCCGACGCGCGTCGATCACTGGCTGGGCGGACGGAGCAAGGAGATCTTGGCCGACGTCGACATCGACTGGTGTCGCCCACGGGATCGGACGGGTCTTGCCGCTGCGATCTTCAGCACGCCGCGCGGTGAGGTGCGGATTTGATCAGGCTGCGGTCAGCCGTCGCGGCACTGCCGGTCTACACGGCTGGCAAACCTGCCCCTGTGATGGATCGGACTCAATCGTTCAAGTTGTCAAGCAACGAGAACCCATTTCCGCCGCTTCCCGGCGTCGTGGAGGCCACCGCCGCGGCCGTGGCCCAGATGAACCGTTACCCCGACATCGCCAATACTCAGATGACCGGCGCGCTGAGCACCCGGCTCGGTGTGCCGGGAGAGCAGCTGGCATTCGGCACCGGCTCAGTAGCGGTGCTCTACCATCTGCTTCAGGCCGCGTGTGAGGCTGGCGACGAGGTGGTGTACGCATGGCGGAGCTTCGAGGCCTACCCCATCGCCGTGCAGCTGACCGGCGCGACTGCGGTACGGGTGCCGCTGGCTCCGGGCGCTGTTCATGATCTTGAAGCGATGCGACGGGCGGTTACCACGGATACCAAGGTGATCATGCTCTGTACGCCGAACAATCCCACCGGCCCGGCACTGCAACATCAACAGGTGATCAACTTCATCGACTCCGTGCCCGACGACATCATGATCGTTCTCGACGAAGCCTACGTGGAGTTCATCACCGACCCGCAGGGACTTCGGGGTTTGGACGTCCTGGCGGGACGACCCAACGTTGTCGTGCTGCGGACCTTCTCGAAGGCGTACGGGCTTGCCGGCTTTCGCGTCGGCTACTGCGTCGCCGATCCCCAAGTTGCCGCTGCCGTTCGCGCCGTGGCGCTCCCGTTCGGGGTATCCATCGCAGCCCAGGCGGCGGTGATTGCCTCTCTTGACGCCGAGCCGCTCCTGTTGGACCGGGTCGCCGAGCTCGTCAAGGCGCGGGACGCGCTGGCCATCGGCTTGCGCGACCTCGGTTTCGAGATTCCGGATGCCCAGGGCAACTTCGTCTGGTTGCCGGGCGGCCTGCAGACTGAGGCGTACGCAGCGGCTTTTGCCGGTGCCGGCGTGGCTGTGCGGCCGTATTCCTCGGGTGATAAGTGGGATGGTCTCCGTATTACCGTCGGTGAGCCGGCTGCCAATGAACTCGTGTTGAGAGTGGCCGCAACGCTGGCGGAACCGACCGCTCCGTAGTTGCGCTAGCCAAGGATCGAAACCTCGTGGCGACGAGGTTTCTTGCGCGCACGCAGGGTGAGCCAGATCACGGCGGCACCGGTCAAGCCGAGCGTGAGTGCCGTACCCAGGCCCAAATACCGCGGGGCGCCTTGGCCTGCCTGGTCAAAGAAGGCAAGGAGAATGAAGTCCGCGGACTGATGCATGGTGCCAAAAGCAGTGACGCCGAAGATCAAAACCACCAGCCGCTGCGTCGTGCTGAGACTCACCGCTTCCCGACTCATCGTCGCGTAGACCAGGAAGCCAATGGCTAGGAACTCCGAGATGGTTCCGAGGATGATCCAGGCACCGCCGTAGGCGACCCAACTCTCGACAGACCAAACTCCAAACCATCCCCCTATGCTCATGATCAGCAACGGGACGGCGACGACCGCACCGGCGATCTTGATACCGCGACCCAACGGGTGCAGCAGCAGGAAAGCGATCCAGGCGCAGGTAGCCAGTGTCAGGCCCAACGCGGCAAACAGAGCCGCCCAAGAAACGCGCAGCGCCATCGTGTCGGCTTGGATCGGCAGCATGTTCATGGTCTGACGCAACGCCAGGCAGTCCTGAGATGTGGGGCTTGCCCCACACGGTGACCACTGACGCACGACCGAGAATGCGGTCGTTAGGCAGGCGGCGATGAGCAAAGCCCCGGCGATGAACCAGGCTCTTTCGTCCACTGCGACCCGGCGGACGTCGCGAGCAGGCTCGATGGTCATGGCGCTCCCAGGGACAAACGATGCTGTCGTCAGAGTAGCCGCCGCGCTCCCGCAGCGGGGTTCAAGAACTGTCAGCCCTGGGTTCTAGCGTCTCCGGCATGCCCAAGACGAGCACCAAACCTAGCTACACCTGCACTGAATGCGGCTGGAGGTCGAGTCGCTGGGTTGGCCGCTGCGGCGAGTGTCAGGCCTGGGGAAGCGTTGTCGAGCAAGCTGCGCCAAGGCTTAGCCAGATCTCATCATCGGTTCCGGTCAGCAAGGCGGTTCCGATAGGCAAGGTCAACGCCGCTCTGGCAACTCATGCCCGCACCGGAGTAGCCGAACTCGACCGTGTGCTGGGCGACGGCTTGGTCCCAGGGGTTGTGGTGCTGCTCGCTGGGGAACCCGGCGTGGGAAAGTCCACGCTGCTGCTTGAGGTCGCCGCCCGGTGGGCCCGAAGCGGGCATACCACCCTCTACGTGACGGGTGAGGAATCAGCCGCCCAAGTGCGGCTGCGCGCGGGCCGTACCAACGCCGTCGCTGATCAGCTCTACCTGGCAGCTGAGACCGATCTCGGCACCGTGCTCGGCCACATCGAGGAAGTGCGACCGTCCCTGATGGTGCTCGACTCGGTACAGACCATCGGCACGGTTGAGGTCGAGGGGTCACCCGGTGGTGTGACCCAGGTCCGCGAAGTGACGAGTGCATTGGTGCGGGTCGCGAAGCGGCGCGGGATGGCAGTGATCATTGTCGGGCACGTGACCAAGGAAGGGGCAATTGCAGGTCCCCGGCTGTTGGAACATCTGGTCGATGTGGTGCTCGCATTCGAAGGTGATCGCCACTCCGGCTTTCGAATGATACGCGCCACCAAGAACCGCTTCGGCCCGGCCGATGAGGTCGGCTGCTTCGAAATGGTCGACTCTGGAATCCTCGAGATCCCCGATCCCTCAGGCCTGTTCACCTCACAACATTGCGAACCAGTGCCGGGTACTGCGGTGACGGTCACTGTGGAGGGACGCCGGCCGCTGCTTGCCGAAATACAGGCGCTGGTCGCCAAACCGACGTTTGCACAACCGCGCCGCATTATGAACGGTGTCGAGTCCGGGCGGATTGCCATGGTGCTCGCGGTGCTGGAGCAACGCTGCGGTCTGCGGCTCAATGATCGCGATGTCTACGTCTCCACCGTCGGTGGAGCGAAGGTGAGCGACCCGCCAGCCGACCTGGCGGCCGCACTCGCCATCGCCTCTGCGGCGTGCAGCAAGCCGGTGCCGCAACGCATCGTCGCCTTGGGTGAGATTGGACTTGCCGGTGAACTGCGCCGTGTCCCCGGAACCGATCGCCGGCTCAACGAGGCAGCGAGGCTCGGTTGCGGTGAGGCGGTCATCCCAGCCGAACTCCGAGACCCTCGTGAGCAGACCATGACGGTTCAGGCGGGCATGCTGGTGCATGCGGTGACGACAGTCGAGCAAGCGCTCGAGGCGCTGGCGTTGCTCCCGACGCGCTAACGCGACACTGCGCGTCAGGCGAGTGGGGCAGTTGATACGGTCGGCCGAGGGAGTGGGTCTGGTCCCAACGGCGCGGCACGACCCGCCCCCCGTTTCGATCTTTGAGGCTGACCGGAGGGAGCGGTTGTGGCGTCAGACCTCGATAAGCACCGCCGTCTGCTGGACTACCTCGCGATGATGGCACCGGGTACGCCCCTCCGTGACGGCTTCGAGCGAATTCTGAGGGGCCGCACCGGCGCCCTGGTTGTGCTCGGCCGGAACAAGATCATCTCCCAGGTCTCGACTGGCGGCTTCGCACTCGATGTCGTCTATACGCCCACGGCCCTACGTGAGTTGGCCAAGATGGATGGCGCGATCATCTTCGATTGGGAGAACGACCGAATCATCCGCGCTGGCGTTCAGCTCATGCCCGACGCGAACATCGACACTGTCGAAGCTGGCACTCGACATCGCACGGCTGACAGGGTGTCACGCCAGTCCGGGCTGCCGGTCGTCTCGATTTCAGCATCGATGTCCACTATCGCTCTCTACCTCGATCACCGACGCCATCTCGTCGAGCATTCCGATCAGATCTTGACCAGGGCTCACCAGGCGCTGCAGACGCTGGAACGTTACCAAGAGCGGCTCTGGGAGGTCACGACTCGGCTGTCCTCACTCGAGGTCCAAGATCAGGTAACTGTCAGGGACTTTGCCTTGGTGGCTCAGCGACTGGAAATGGTGCGGCGGCTGGAGGAGGAACTGGACACCTATGTCGTTGAGTTGGGCAGCGACGGGCGGCTGCTCACCCTCCAGCTGCATGAGTTGCGCGCCGGGATTGATGAGCTGCGCTGCCTGCTTGAGCGGGACTATCGTCCGAGGGGTTCAGCATCGTTTGGGCTGGTGGGTCTGCAGCCTCTCAACACCGAAGAACTGTTGGATCCGCACACGGTCGCCCGGGCCGCCGGGTTCCCGCACAACATGCACTTGGAAAGCCACGTAACGACCCGTGGCTTCCGGCAGATGGCGCAGATCAACCGCCTACCAACTTATCTTGGAGACCGGCTGATCGAGCACTTCGGCACACTCCAGGCACTCTTCGGCGCCAGCACCACTGACCTGCAGGCAGTCGACGGGGTCGGCGAGAGCCGCGCCCGGGTGATTCGTGACGGCCTGGTCCGGCTGGCCGAGTCGGCGTACACAGAACGCATGGCCTAGCTGCGAGCGATCGGGGCTCACTCACGCAGCAGCATCTGCAGCTGCACCCGCTCCGCACCCTGCAGTTGCGCGGTTACGAGGTACGTGCCCGGGCGCAGCGCTTCGCGAGCCGATCTGCAGCCGGACTTGGAACGCTTGCCATCCCAGCTGAGAGACCAGGCTATGGCGTGTTCGGAGCCGAGCTCGTGGCTGATGGGCTTGATGATGGACCGACAGTCCGCGGTGCTCCAGATCCGGTCGTTGCCGGAATAGATCTTCAACTCGAAGTTCTTCCGTGTCACCCGCGCGATGCAGGTCTGGTCAGATCCGTTGATCAAGGACAGGTGGAACGTGGTGGACCGCTTGAGTGCGAGGCGCCGTTTCCCAGTGAGGGTCGGCCGGAGTTGTTCGGCTGGACAGTCGACCGGCCCACCCTCATGTGTCTTGTTCCTCGACGCTGTCCGCGTGGTCGCCTTCAGCTCGAGACCTGCCGACGAGGTTGGAACGGAGGGGTTCAGCGCCGACGGCGTCCGCATGGCTGTCGGCATCGGGCTCGGTGATGCCGAACTCGGCATTGCGAATCCGGCGGTGGAAGGCGACGGATTCGCGTGCACGGCGGAGTCGATGTTGGCGCCGCTGATGATCAACAGCACAGCGACTGCGAGCAGCATCGTTGCGCCCAAGACCAGCCCGCGCCGCGCCCAGTAGGTCTGCGCGGCCTCCGGGCCGACAGGGCGTAGCAGGCCGCTCATGGAGCCGAGCCTAGGGAGAATGCCGTGAGCCGGCCGAAGGCACGCCGCCTGCAGCCAGACTGCCGCCTGACGTGCGCAGGATACTGTGGCGCAGGTGTCCACCCACATCGAGAATCTGCCGCTGTCGAGCGCCAGAGCCCGGGCTATGGTTGGGCGGGTCCTAGGCTGGTACGCAACGCACGCGCGCGATCTGCCGTGGCGACGCCCAGACGCGACACCATGGGCGATCATGGTCAGCGAGTTCATGCTGCAGCAGACCCCGGTGGAACGGGTACGCCGCCCATGGCAGGCGTGGTTGGAGCGGTGGCCCACGCCTGCATCGCTTGCGGCAGCGCCGCCTGGTGACGCCGTTCGAGCCTGGGGCCGCCTTGGCTACCCACGACGAGCACTGCGGCTTCACCAAACGGCGCAGATGATCATGAACGACTTCGAGGGGCAGGTTCCCGAAGATCGCGAGTCCTTGCTGAAACTACCCGGAGTCGGCTCGTACACCGCCGCGGCGATCCGGAGCTTCGCGTACGGCCGACGCGAGACGGTGCTCGACACGAATGTCCGCCGCGTGCTGACCCGATCGGTCGATGGCGTCGCATACCCCAGTTCGGCACCGACCGGGCGGGAGCGAGCGCTGGCCGAGCAGTTGACTCCGCGGAAGCCGCAACGTGCAGCGCGTTGGGCCGTTGCCTCGATGGAGCTTGGCGCCTTGGTGTGCCGGGCCCACGATCCTGCCTGTGATGCCTGCCCCGTAATGAATCTGTGTGCCTGGCGTCAAGCTGGTTATCCGGCGTGGAATAGGCCGCCGCGACGCAGCCAGGCCTATCAGGGGACCGACCGGCAGTGCCGCGGCGCTTTGCTCGCTGTACTCCGAACCAACGATGAGCCGATCGCCGGTCGTGAGTTGGCAGAGGCATGGCAAGATTTGGAGCAGCGCGACCGCGCGCTGGCCTCGCTAGTACAAGACGGGCTGGTGGTCGCCGTTGGCAACCGATGGGCGTTGCCAGGTTAGTTCTTCGACACCGTTTGATCAGGAGGCAGTTGTCTAATGCCCGAACTTGCCCCGACCCTTTCGCTGCGCAACGGCGCTGACATCCCGGTGCTCGGCATCGGCACATCGCCGCTACAGGGCTCCGAGTCAGCAACTCAAGTTTGGACCGCTCTCGAGGCCGGCTATCGGCTGATCGATACGGCCGAGAATTATCGCAACGAGGATGCGGTCGGACAAGCGATCCGGGACTCCGGTATCGATCGGTCCGAGGTCTTCATCACCACAAAGTTCAACCGCCAGTGGCATGGCATCGACGGCGTCCGTCAGGCATACGAGTCGAGCCTAGAACGGCTTGGGGTCGATTACATCGACCTGCTGTTGGTGCACTGGCCGAACCCGGACCAAGATCGCTACGTCGATGCACTGAAGGGCCTCGATGCACTGCTCAACGGCACCGGACTCCGCGCCATCGGGACGTCGAACTTCAAACCTGCCCACCTAAAGCGTGTCCTCGATGAGACCGGCATCACGCCCGATGTGAACCAAATCCAGCTAAGCCCCTACTCGATGCGGAGTGACAGCCGGGTCTACCATGCTGCCCACGGCATTGTCACTGAGTCGTATAGCCCGCTTGGTGCGTCGGGCGGCGAGCTGAGAGACGATCCGGTGATCACGGGTATTGCGAAGGATCACGGGAAGTCCCCAACGCAGGTCGTGCTCCGATGGCACATCCAACTTGGCCTCGTCGCAATTCCGCGCTCGGGAAATCCCGGCCGGATCGCAGAGAACATCGACATCTTTGACTTCGAGCTAAGCGAGCAGGAAATGGACGCAATCACCGGACTCGACCGCGGCGAATCAGTGGTCACCGATTCCGATGTATTCGGGCATTAGCGCTTCAGACACCGGCAGCACAAGTACGGTCAGTCCGGCGCCGGCTGATCCAAAGTCGACGACGTTCGCGTCGCGCCGATGCTTGCAATCACGACGCATGCCATGGCCAGCCACTGCACCAAACTCAGAAATTCCCCTAGCACGATCATTGCGGCGAGCGCGGCCGCGGCAGGCTCCAGACTCATCAAAATGCTGAAGACTCGCGGCGGAATACGACGTAGGGCGATCAGCTCGAAGCTGTAGGGGATGACAGAGCTGAGCAGACCAACCGCGACCCCAAGCGCAAGGACAGTCGAGTCGAGCATCACACTTCCGGCCTCCAGGATTGCCGGAGGCGCCAACGCAATCGCACCGACCATGCTGGCAATCGCAATGCCGCTGATCCCCGGCCAGCGCCGGCCAGTCTGCGCGCTCAACAGGATGTAACAAGCCCAAGCCACGGCCGCGAGTAGAGCGAAGCCCACTCCAGCGAATGTCAGCGTAGCCCGCGACAGACCCAGCAGGGCCACCCCAGCGCCCGCGAGGGCGACCCAAATCAGATCCACGAGACGACGGGAACCGATCACAGCGAGTGTCAGGGGACCGAGGAACTCGATGGTCACCGCAATACCCAACGGGATTCGAGCGAAGGACTGGTAGATCGCCCAGTTCATTGTCAGCAGGCTGATACCGAAACCAAGAACGATCAACCAATCACGACCTGAATGCGCGGCCCACCGTGGCCGCGCCACCAGGAGCAAGATCACGGCGGAGGTGATCAGCCGCAGCCAAACCATCGCGGTCGGCGGCACCAGATGAAACAGGTCCTTGGCGATTGCCGCCCCAACCTGGACCGAAATGATCCCGGATAACACCAGCCAGACAGCGGGAATCCGGTTCGTCACGGGCACCGCGCCACTCTGCCAGACGGGCACGTGGAACCTGATCTCAGGAGGCTTTACTCCGGTTCCTGACGTATGCCTCAAAAATCACTCTCGCCAGAAACTGGGTTAACCCACTTTTCTGCCGCCTCACACAGGCGGCAACTTGTGTGCAGCGGCAGAAGACTGGGTTAACCCGGTTTTCGACGGATACGAGCGGCGTTCAGACGCCAATCGGCCGGACCCCGAAACAGGGATCCGGCCGGATTGGCATTCAAGGAGTTGTTACTCGTTGGCGGCTTCAGAACCTTCGTTGAAGCCCTCGACAATGCCACCGAACTCCACAGGCGGTACGTCTGGAGCTGCCGAACGCGGTGTGCCGGTGAAAGTGAACGGGTGCTCTGAGCCCGGATCAGCCACATCGACCACGACGATCTCGCCAGGCTTAAGCTCCGAGAACAAGATCTTCTCGGCGAGCAGATCCTCAACGTCGCGCTGAATCGCCCGACGCAACGGTCGAGCTCCAAGTACTGGGTCGAAGCCACGCTTGGCGACCAACGTCTTCGCCGCGGGCGTGAGCTCGATGCCCATGTCCTTGTCCTTCAACCTGATCTCGATCTGCCCGACCATCAGATCGACGATCCGTTCGATGTCTTCTTGGGTCAGCTGGCGGAAGACCACGATCTCATCAACCCGGTTCAGGAACTCCGGACGGAAGTGCTGCTTCAGCTCGTCGGACACCTTGGCCTTCATCTTGTCGTAGCTGCCCTCGATGTCGGTGCCCTGACTGAACCCAAGCGTCACACTCTTGGCGATGTCGCGGGTGCCCAGGTTGGTGGTCATCACTATCACGGTGTTCTTGAAGTCCACCTGACGCCCCTGAGCGTCCGTCAGCCGTCCCTCGTCAAGGATCTGCAGCAGCGAGTTGAAGATGTCGGGGTGCGCCTTCTCGATCTCATCGAAGAGCACCACGCTGAATGGCTTGCGGCGTACCTTCTCGGTGAGCTGGCCACCCTCCTCGTAGCCGACATAGCCCGGAGGCGAGCCGAAGAGCCGGGAGGCGGTGTGCTTCTCGGAGTACTCACTCATATCCAGCTGGATCAACGCGTCTTCATCGCCGAACAAGAACTCGGTCAGCGCCTTAGTCAGCTCGGTCTTGCCGACACCGGATGGGCCGGCGAAGATGAACGATCCACTGGGTCGCTTCGGGTCCTTCAGGCCCGCCCTGGTACGCCGGATTGATCGAGATAACGCCCTGACCGCGTCGTGCTGGCCGATATAGCGCTTGCCAATTTCGTCTTCCATCCGCAGCAGCCGGGCCGACTCTTCCTCGGTCAACTTGAACACCGGAATACCCGTCGCCGTGGACAGCACCTCTGCGATGATCTCCTCGTCCACCTCGGCGACGACGTCAAGATCACCAGACTTCCACTGCGCCTCCCGCTCGGCACGTGCGGTCAGCAGCTTCTTCTCATCATCGCGGAGACCGGCAGCGCGCTCGAAGTCCTGGGCGTCGATGGCGGCCTCCTTTTCCAGCCGTACGGCGGCGACCTTTTCGTCGAATTCCCGCAGGTCCGGCGGGGCGGTCATCCTCCGGATCCGAAGTCGCGCGCCCGCCTCGTCGATCAAGTCGATCGCCTTGTCAGGCAGGAAGCGATCAGAGATATACCGGTCGGCCATTTGAGCCGCGGCGACAAGTGCCTCGTCAGTGATGGTGATCCGGTGGTGCGCCTCGTAGCGGTCGCGAAGCCCGCGCAGGATGTCGATGGTGTGCGCGATGGACGGCTCCGCCACCTGAATCGGCTGGAAGCGCCGCTCCAGCGCGGCGTCCTTCTCCACGTACTTCCGATACTCATCCAGAGTGGTCGCGCCGATGGTTTGCAGCTCACCGCGAGCCAGCATCGGCTTGAGGATGCTGGCGGCGTCGATCGCTCCCTCAGCCGCGCCAGCGCCGACCAACGTGTGGATCTCGTCGATGAATAGCACGACGTCGCCGCGGGTCTTGATCTCCTTCAGCACCTTCTTCAGGCGCTCCTCGAAATCGCCGCGATAACGGCTACCTGCAACCAGTGCTCCAAGATCGAGGGTGTAGATCTGCTTATCCCGCAGCGTCTCTGGAACATCTCCACGAACGATGGCCTGGGAAAGGCCTTCCACCACGGCGGTCTTGCCGACGCCCGGCTCGCCAATCAGTACGGGGTTGTTTTTAGTACGCCGCGAGAGAACGGTCATCACTCGCTCGATCTCAGTCTCACGGCCGATAACCGGATCAAGCTTGTTCTCCCGGGCAGCCTGGGTGAGATTGCGACCGAACTGGTCGAGCACCATCGATGATGACGGAGTGCTGCCCTGCTCTGGTGCGCCAGCAGTCGCTGCTTCCTTACCTTGGAAGCCGCTGAGTAATTGCAGAACCTGATTTCTCACCCGGTTGAGGTCTGCGCCGAGCTTCACCAAAACCTGGGCGGCGACGCCTTCACCTTCCCGAATCAGACCCAGCAGGATGTGCTCGGTACCGATGTAGGAATGATTGATCTGAAGAGCTTCGCGCAAGCTCAGTTCCAGTACTTTTTTTGCTCGCGGCGTGAATGGTATGTGTCCACTCGGGGATTGCTGCCCGTGGCCGATGATCTCTTCAACCTTTTGCCGAACAGCTTCTAAGGAAATACCAAGGGACTCCAAAGCTTTGGCAGCCACGCCCTCGCCTTCATGGATGAGTCCCAGCAGGATGTGCTCAGTTCCGATGTAGTTGTGGTTCAGCATGCGAGCCTCTTCCTGCGCCAACACCACAACGCGCCGGGCCCGGTCTGTAAACCGCTCAAACATGATGGTTGCTCCCTCGTTCTCGGTGCGGTCTCGCCCTGCTGGCTCGGAACGAGCACCGATGTCTCTCACTCTAGTCGGCCACGCCTTCACTTGGCTCGTTGCGCATTCGCCGCGCGCCTGTCTGTCGGCCGCCTGGCATGCTTGTGCTACGCCCGATCGACCAGAGTGTCGTGACGGGTTGCAACAGTCCGCAGACCGCTGGATATTCCCCCTTGCCGGTAACGGTTTGTGAGCAGCCTCGAATGTCTGCCGCTGGGCAGTTACCAGGAGTGAAACCGTCGCGACGTGACACCTGAACAGCAAGCGCCCTGGGCGAAACATGTTCGCCCAGGGCGCAACGATGAGCAGGATCTCCCGACACCGGTGGACTACCGGTGAGACCTGACGATAGCCGTTCGGAGAGGCGACCGAACACTCACATCAGACATGAGCCTTCTCGTACGCCTCCCGTACCTCTGCCGAGACGCGGCCGCGGCTGCTGACATCGTGGCCGTGTGCTTGTGCCCAGGCTCGGATGTCGCTCGTGCTTGTATTGCCGGCTGCCTTAGCTGCCCGCTTACGGCGACCACCGATCTTGCTGGCGTGTGAAACCCACGGGGCCAACGCGTCCCGGAGCCCCGTGGCGTTCTTGGACGACAGGTCGATTTCATACTCGGCACCGTCCAATGCGAAAGTGACCGTTTCGTCGGCGGTTCCTCCGTCGTAATCGTCTTCGAGAATGATCTGCACGCGCTGAGCCATAATTTCCTCCAGTTGACAAAGTGAGAAGTACCTGACACGAGCGAGATTACTCGCATTCTTCAGGTTCCTGAAGAAAAATCGAGAGCAATATCCAAGGCAGGAGCGGAATGGGTGATCGCTCCTACTG
>JBKOZG010000352.1:0-4783 GCA_046725775.1 Actinomycetota bacterium
GCCCGAAGCCGACCTGCGAGCAGCAGCGCAAGGCACACGAAGGTCGCCGTGGCCAAGATCACCAGGGCCACTGCCAGCAGCGCGGATTGAGGTGTGAATTCTGGTCGCCAGCCGAGTCCGAGCGCGGCACCGGCCAAGATCACCAGCTGTCCAGCCAGGACCAAGATCACGGCGAGAGCCTTGCCAGCGAGCAGGCCTGGTTTGCCCAGTGGAGTCGTCGCGAGCCGCTCCAGCACCCCGTAGCGCCGCTCGAAGGCGGTGCTGATCGCTACCGAAGTAAAGGCTGAGGACCACACGGCCAACGCGAGCACCGATGGCCCAAGCACATCGAGATTGCCGATCGAGACGCGGGCGACCTGGCCGGCCACCAAGATCGCCAGCGGTATGACCAAGGCCAGCAGTAGTTGCTCGCCGTTGCGGATGAGAAGTCGGGCCTCGATCACTCCGTGCCGGATGATCCGCTTGGCGGGCGGGGCAGGCGCTGGAGCGGGCGATAGGTCCAACGTTGTCACGAGACGGCCCGAGCACTGGTGTGGGTGAGGAACACGCTCTCCAAGCTTCCGCCAGACTTCGTGAGCTGCCGAACGGTGCCGGAGATCGCGACGCGGCCGCGATTCACGATGAACACCTGGTCCGCGAGCGCTTCGGCCTCGTCCATAGCATGCGTGGTCAGCAGCATGGTGACACCATTCGCGCGGAGCTCCCGCAGCAACAGCCAGGTGGCGCGCCGAGCATGCGGATCCATACCGGCTGTCGGCTCGTCGAGGAAGACCAGCTCGGGCCGCCCAATGAGCGCGCCAGCTAGGTTGACGGCCTGCTGCTGGCCGCCGGAAAGCCGCCGGTACGGGGTTCTCGCGCAGTCAGTGAGCCCCAGCCGCTCGACCAGCGCCGGTACAGGCAGCGGATTGGCGTACAGGCCGGCGAGATAACGCAGCAGCTCGATCGCCCTGATCCCTGACCAAGAGCCAGCGCTCTGCGGCATCAGCCCTACCCGACCGGCCAGCATCCGGGAGCCGGCGTGCAGCCCCAGCACGCTGACGGATCCCGCGGATGGCCGAATGAGGTCCGTACAGCAACGGATCAGCGTGGTCTTGCCCGCCCCATTGGGCCCAAGAACGGCGGTCAGTGCCCCAGTCTTCGCCTCCAACGCAAGGCCGTCGAGAACCGCGTGGCGACCGAATTTGACGACCAAGCCGGCCACCCGAACAGCACTGTCGGGACTAGGCATCGATGAATTCTAGACCGGCCGAACGGGCGGTTCAGGCAAGGATGGTGCGCGAGGAAAGGGCTCGAACACGTCCTGCCGATAGGTGCGGCTGAGCCAGAGTTCGTCCGCGGCGGGAGAGGAGCTCAATTGCCGGCGGAGAGGATGTCGGCGAGGTCGTACTTCACCGGCTCCTCCAGCTGCTCGTACGTGCAGGAGCGCGGATCACGGTCGGGCCGCCAGCGGTGGAACTGTGCGGTGTGCCGGAACCGATCGCCCTCCATGTGCTCGTAACGGACTTCGACGACCAGCTCGGGACGGAGCGGGATGAAGGAAAGGTCCTTCTTGGCGTTCCACCGGCTGAACTCTGAGCTGCGCGGAGTGCGGATACCTCCTTCCTGCTTGGCCCACGCCCAGGGATGATCATCGAAGCTGGTGACCAGCGGTTGCAGTTCGGCGAACAGCTCCTTGCGCCGCGCGGCCGGGAAGGCGCCGATCACCCCGACACTTGCCAGTTCACCGGAATCCTTGTAGAGACCGAGCAACAGTGATCCGATGCTGTCGGGCCCACTTTTGTGCACCCGGTAGCCGGCGACAACACAGTCCGCGGTCCGCTCGTGCTTGATCTTGAACATGGTGCGCTTGTCCGGCTGGTAGGTGCCAGCGAGCGGCTTGGCCACTACACCGTCCAGCCCGGCACCTTCGAACTGGGAAAACCACTGCACAGCCAGACCGTGCTCACGGGTGGCTGGGGTGAGATGGATCGGGGACTTCGCGCCCGCCAAAGCCTCCTCGAGTACGGCGCGTCGCTGCTCGAACGGCTGGTGAGTGTAGTCGCTGTCGCCGAGCGCGAGCACATCGAAGGCAATGAAGCTCGCAGGCGTCTGGTTTGAGAGCAGCCTGACCCGACTGGCGGCCGGGTGGATGCGTTGCTGTAACACCTCGAACTCGAGCCGGTCGCCAAGCACGACGATGATCTCGCCGTCGATGACACATTTCTCGGGCAAATTGGCCTTAACCGCCTCCACGATCTCGGGAAAGTAGCGGGTCATCGGACGTTCATTACGTGAGCCGATCTCGACTTCGTCTCCGTCCCGGAAGGCGATGGACCGGAACCCGTCCCACTTCGGCTCATAACTAAAGGCGCCCTCCGGGATGCGTGGCACCGCCTTGGACAGCATCGGCGCGACTGGCGGCATCACGGGCAGCTGCATGCTTGCTATTGTCACTCACCGTCAGTGCCGACAGTCCTTCACCGTCAGTGCCGAATGAAAGGCTGGGTGCCATGTCAGATTCAGACCAAAGCACTGCCGCTGCTCGACAGTGCTGACCACGATCGCGATTGAGAACTACCGGTCCCTGCGCGACCTGCGTCTTCCTTTGGATCGCCTCAACGTGATCACAGGAGCAAACGGCACTGGCAAGTCCAGCCTCTATCGCGCCCTCCGACTCCTGGCCGACTGTGCCTCGGGGCGGGTCATCTCGTCACTGGCCCGCGAAGGCGGGCTTGAGTCGGTTCTGTGGGCCGGGCCTGAGCGCCTCGGGGCGGCGGTCCGCTCTGGGCGACATCCCGTCCAGGGCACCGTGCGGTCGGGGCCGATAAGTCTGCAGATGGGCTTCGCATCCGACGACTTTTCGTACTTGATCGATCTTGGCCTACCAACTCGCAACGAGTCATCGGCATTCAACCTCGATCCCGAGATTAAACGCGAGGTGGTATGGAGCGGGCCGCTCATGCGACCCGCCAATGTGCTTGTCAAACGAAAACGGACCCTCGTCGAGCTCCTCGGCACGTCGAGCGGTCATTCGTGGGAGAACTTTGCAGGCACGTTGCGACCGTACGAGAGCGTGCTCACTGAGGTGCTGGACCCGGTGCGCGCACCGGAGTTGTTGGCAGTGCGGGACGAGATTCGAAATTGGCGGTTCTACGACCAGTTTCGAACCGACGCCGACTCCCCAGCCCGGCAGAGTCAGATCGGCACCCGCACTCCTGTGCTTGATGCAGATGGCAGAGACCTCGCGGCCGCGCTGCAAACGATCATCGAGATCGGCGACGCCGACGCCCTCCACGGAACGATCGAGGATGCTTTTCCGGGATCACGGCTCCAGGTGATCGAGACCCGCGGCCGCTTCGACCTTGAGCTGAACGCTCGTGGTTTGTTGCGGCCCCTCAGCGCAGCCGAGCTGTCTGACGGCACTCTGCGCTACTTGCTTCTGGTTGCCGCACTCCTCAGCCCGCGACCGCCGTCGCTCATGGTGCTGAACGAACCAGAGACCAGTCTGCACGCCGATCTGCTTTCGGCGCTTGCCCGGCTGATCGGTAGCGCGAGCGAGCACACTCAGGTCGTCGTGGTTACCCACGCGCGACGTCTGGTGGAGGCGTTGGCTGGGGCCGGCGCCCGGCCGTTGTGCCTCGTGAAGGACTACGGTGCGACAACCCTAGAGGGTGATGTTGGCCTTCTGGACCAGCCACCTTGGAACTGGGGCTCCCGATGAGTCGCTCTGGCGCTCGGAGTACTAAGGCATGCCTTATTTGAACGCGCCCGCCGAATTAAGGCACACTGGCGTTGTGAAAAACTACCAGCGCGCCACTTCAAGTGCCGCTGGGGTTCCTCAGAGCGCAGAGACCGATGCCTCCACGCGCCAGAGAGTGGCCAGTTCCATCCTTGAGCACGGGCCCTCGACTGCCGCGGAGTTGGCGGAGCGGCTGGGGTTGACCCCGGCGGCGATTCGTCGGCATCTCGAGGTGCTGCTCGCCGCTGGCCATGTTGAGGCGCGTGAGCAGCGCGTCTATGGTGCCCGCGGCCGTGGCCGACCTGCGAAGGATTTCGTGCTGACCGACGCCGGGCGTTCGGTGTTCTATACCGCCTACGACGATATCGCTATCGAGGCCCTGGAATTTCTGGCCGCTTCGGCGGGCTCTGATGCTGTGACGCGCTTTGCGGAGACGAGAATGGCCCGGGGCGAGAAGCGCTACCGAGATCGCATGGCTAACGTTGTACCGGGCACCACTCGGGCCCAGGCTCTCGCGGTCGCCCTCACCGAAGATGGTTACGTCGCTTCCACGCTGCCGTCGGCCATCGGTGAGCAGCTCTGCCAGCATCACTGCCCAGTGGCGCATGTGGCCGGGCGCTTTCCGCAGATCTGCGAGGTTGAGACCGCTGCATTCTCACGCCTCCTCGGCGTGCACGTACAGCGGCTCGCCACCATCGCGCATGGCGATGGTGTGTGCACGACTCACGTGCCCCATGTCCGCAAGACCACGTCCGATATGCCCTCATCCGAAAGGCCATGATCATGACCCAGACTCAGGATCCCACTGTCACTCGACCGGTTGGCACCGGCCAGACCCAAGATCAACATCTGGCTGCCCTCGGTCACTATGAGTGGGGCTGGGCCGATAGTGATGTTGCTGGGGCCTCGGCGCAGCGTGGTCTGACCCCTGAGATAGTCGCCAATATCTCCCGGCTCAAGAACGAGCCGAAATGGATGCTTGATCTGCGGCTCAAGGGCCACCGGCTCTTTGGCCGCAAGCCGTTGCCCACCTGGGGGGCCGAGCTCGGCGACATCGACTTCGAC
>JBKOZG010000168.1:0-3548 GCA_046725775.1 Actinomycetota bacterium
ACCGCCACCCAGCTAGTTGCCGCCAACCTCGGAGTAGCGCTGCTGCCCACCCGTGGCGCTAGTCGGAGTCTCCGCAGCCGTCACCGCCGGGTCGTCGACCTCGCCGCACTTTCGCGAGCGGCCCGCCGTACGCCTCACCACCTGAATGAGGCGCTGGGTTGGCCGCGCACACCCAACCGGATGAAGTCCCGCAGGCCGACCCGCTACCAGGACGCGCCGTCATCACCGGCCGATCCAGGTCAGTTAGTGTTGTCGATCACTAGGTTGGCTCGACTAGCCGGATAGCACGAGGACAGTTGATGCGTTGCGCACCCACATAGCGGGCAACGCGAGGATCACGCGAGTCAATCGGCACGCCATGATTTGCAGCCCCCGCGAACAACTGACGGTGACGGTCGGTGTCGAGGAAGATCAAAATGTCCAGTACTCCGGCAGTGGAGAAGCACCCCGTCAAGGACCAGCACTGCCCGAGCAGGCGCCCGACCACGTCCAGAATCGGGGTCGCTGGCCAGTACATACCTGTCTCCAGAGCCCGGCACGGATACCATGAGCGCGTCGATGTCACGTCCGTCTGTCGGATCACGATGTCGATCGCTCTTCGTGGCTGAGTCGTGCGGTATGGCCCGGGGCCGCTGAACTTCGCTATGAACTCACCCACATGAACCAGAGAGATCATGACCGATTTGGCTTCCTCCACGTTTCCAGAGCGTGACATCTGGCGGTCCCGGCTGCTCGACTACGTCGACGAGCACGCGACGGAGATCGTCACCGATCTCGCCTCGCTTGTTCGGATGCCTAGCGTGTCGGGCTCGGCCGATGAGATTGCCATCCAGCACGTCCTGTCCGATCGCATGATCACATGGACCTCGCCGTCGACATGTGGCAGATTTCGCTCGAGGAGACGCTCGCGGAGCCGGACTTCCCAGGTGTCGAGGTCGATCGCTCGGAGGCTTGGGGGGTTGTCGGCCGCGTTGCGGGCTGTGGGAGCGGGCCGTCTCTGATGGTCAATGCACACGTCGACGTCGTGCCACCCGGTGACCTCCTCGCCTGGGAGGGAGCAGATCCGTTCAGCGGAAGGGTCACAGGCGACACAGTCGAGGGTCGGGGAGCCTGCGACATGAAAGCGGGACTCGTCGCTGCACTTTGGGCGGTTCGCGGCCTCATCGAGCTCAAGGTGCCGTTGCGCGGCGATCTTGTGCTTGCGACGGTTGTCGGCGAGGAGGATGGCGGACTGGGAACCTACGCGCTACTGAGGCGCGGCTGGCGCGCGGAGGCATGCGTGATCCCGGAACCGACATCACTCGATATTGCGCCGGCCAGCGCCGGCGCCCTCACCTTCCGCATCACCGTGCCCGGCGCAGCAACCCACGCCTCGCGCCGGCTCTCCGGGGTCAGCGCGATTGAGAAGTTCATCAAGATCTTTTCTGCGCTGCGTCGCCTCGAGAAGGAACGGAACGCGATCAAGCACCCACTCGCGATGCGGTGGGAGCTGCCAATTCCCATCGAGATCGGCAAGATAGCCGCTGGGGACTGGGCATCGAGTGTGCCCGAGACGCTCAAGGCCGAGGGCCGGATGGGCGTTGCCATCGGCGAAGACATCCCGACCGCCCGGCGCGCGCTCGAGGAAGCGGTCGGCGCCGCCTGCCAGGACGACGGTTGGCTTCGCGTCCACCCGGCGACCGTCGAATGGTGGGGCGGTCAGTTCGCATCTGGCATTACCGAAGTCGACTCCTCAATCATCTCGACAGTCCAACGCTGCCACGCCGGCGTCTCCAGGTCACCGCAGACGATGTGGGCCACGCCTTACGGCAGCGACCTGCGACTCATGCGAGGCATCGGCAGTGTTCCCACCATCCACTACGGACCCGGGGACGCCGGGCTCGCGCACGGCCCTCGCGAGTGTGTGTCCATCGATGAGCTACTTACTGCGACCCGCGCCCTCGGATTGATCGCTATTGATCACTGCGGACTCGCCTAGCCTGCTAGCTCGCTGCGGGGACGAACTGACCTACATCTGCAGCCGCTTAACGAGCCGGTGATTGCGGAGGGTCGCCGCAAAGTGTGGGTGGTCACCCCTACGCTGGACGCAGAGAGGGGCGCATGTCGGACATTTACTCCCAGCTCATCTCGCCAAGCATGCCGATCACGCGTGGGCCGCCCATGAGCTAAGCCTGTCATGGGCGGCAGCCGTCATCACGCTGCTGCTGAGCTTGCGAGCCAGACTTGTCGACCGTGTTCTCATTCCGTAACCCGGGGACCCTTGAGTGATAACCCAGTACCGGCGACCCACGGCGAGACGATTGAGCAGGCAGGAACTACATGCGATTTGTCTGGGTCGCAAGCCGTAAGCCCAAGACGACCAGGGCGGCGCCCGCGATGGTGTCCATAGCCTTGCGGACCGCCGGCCGGTTAAGGAGCGCTCGTCCGCGATCGAGCGCGACCGCGTACAACGACAGCCAGGCGAACGTCAGCAGGCAGAACACGGCACCAAGGGCGAGGAAACCCACCAGGGGTCCCGATCGACCGAGACAAACTGCGGCAGAACACTAAGGAAGAACGCAATCATCTTCGGGTTGGCGAGGTTGCTGATCAAGCCCTGCCGCAGCGCCGCCGAGCCCCTGAGCCTACGGGGCGCCTGAATCTCGCTAGCGATGAACTGCGGTCGGCGCCACGCCGAGATCAGGGACCGCACCCCCAGGTAGATCAGATAGGCCGCGCCGGCCAACTTCAACCAAACGAATACCGCCTGAGATGCTTGCAGCAGGGCCGCCAGCCCGAGAGCCGAGGCGACCGTCCACGTCAACTGGCCAGCCGATACGCCAGCGGCCGTGAACACACCCCCGCGCCGCCCGCCCGCCAGTGTGTTGCGAATGGTCAGCACCGTATCCGGACCCGGCGTACAGATGACCACCAGAGACACCCCAACAAACGCGAGCAGCACCACGTAGGCATGCTCGCACGGGCTCGACACTCCTGGCGATCTGCTCAATCTCGGCAGCCGTCGGTATAGTGCTCCGCGAGCGGCATATGACGAAACCATCTGTGCCACATGGCGACCGGTCTCCGGTGCATCCTTCTCGCCGATTCGGCTCAGGGCACTACGTCACCGGCTCGTCCGCGCTAGGGAGGGCGTTCCGCTTGCAACCAACGCAGGGCCAAACCCATGAGTGAACGAGCGGCCATGCAGTCGGCGACACACGATTACAGCCAGGGTGAGCGCGATCAGGGGGAGTAAGTCTGCCACTCACCGAGAACGGCGCTCATCTGTCCTGAGGCGTTGAATGATGCATGCAGTAGGCCGATCACGAGGATACTGCCGCCCGAATCGATGAGCTTATTTCCCAGCAGGTATCGAAAGAACGGCGCGATCAGAGCTGTCAGGCCGAGGTTCAGCGCCGCCTGTTCCCAGGTGGTGTTCAAACCAGGCTGGGCGAAGGCGAGCGGGATGTAAAACACGAAGAACGGAATCGCGGTGAGCAGAAATCCGATCAGAAGGCCGCGGGCGGCCATCAGTCGGGCCTGCATAAAGCCACCCCACGCAGTGTCTT
>JBKOZG010000051.1:0-11343 GCA_046725775.1 Actinomycetota bacterium
CCCCAGACCCATCCGCTGTCGGGAACGGCGCGATGTCGGACCGATGACATGATTTGGAGGATGCCGGTGATGATGGCCCAGACGCCGACCATGATCACGAAGATCGCAAGGCTGATGCCCGGCCAGACGAGAACAAGGATCCCGAAGAGGATGCTGATGGCGCCCAGCACGATGCGGAGCACCATGGGGGACGACCCTCGATACCGGATCGCCTCAATGATGTCGAATACCCCGGTGACAATGGCGAACACGCCAATCACGATCGCCAGGGCGATTGCGGTGGCGATCGGGCCGAAGAAGGCGATCAGGCCGAAAATGATCGCAAGAGCTCCGCGGATAATGGCAAAGATCCAGATCTTCTTTGCCAAGCCGGGAAAGCCGGCGGCGGTGTTCGGGGACAGGCTGGCGGACATGAAGAAAGATCCCTTCTTAGCTTGCTGAACAGCATGGCAGGAGACACTCCTAGCCACTAGCGGCACGCCCACCGCTGTCAGGCAAAATCACCAGGCCACTTTCGCGCCTGTATCTGCTGGCGGCGTCGACGAGTATCTGGCTGCTTAGGGGACCTAGGCTCGGGCTTCATGAATCCGGTCGACTCGTTAAAGCGAATCGCGTTCTTGTTGGAGCGATCGCAAGCCCCTTCGTATCGGGTCGCGGCATTTCGGCGTGCTGCAGAGACAGTGTCCGCTTTCGAACCGGGAGAACTCGAACGCATTGCAAGCAGCAAGAGGCTTCGTTCACTGAAGGGTGTTGGCGAGGTAACTGAAGCTGTCATCGTCGAGTCCCTCGCCGGCAGGGTTCCCGAATACCTGAGGAAGCTCGAGGCAGAGCCGCCACCGTTCGCAGTTGCAGGCGACGCCTTGCGCCGCGCTCTTCGGGGTGACTGTCATACGCACTCGCTCTGGTCCGATGGTGGCAGCCCGATCATAGAAATGGCACACGCCGCCCGCTCACTCGGCCACGAATACATCGTCATGAGCGACCACTCGCCGCGGCTCACCGTCGCCAACGGTTTGTCCGTCGAACGACTGCTGCAACAACTCGAGGAGATCGCAGCGGTCAACAAACAACTCAGCGATGAGGCTGCTGAAGGCGCGCCGCGGTTCCGCGTTCTGACCGGCATCGAGTGCGACATCAACGAGGACGGCACACTCGACCAAGATCCCGAGATTCTCGCGAGCCTCGACGTCGTCGTTGCCAGCGTTCATTCCAAGTTGCGCTCAGACCGCAACATCATGACGGAGCGAATGCTCGGTGCAATCGGCAACCCGAACATGGACATCCTGGGTCACTGCACTGGACGCATCGTCGCTGGCCGCGGGCGACCGCAATCCAACTTCGATCACGAAGCCGTATTCACCGCATGTCGAGACAATGACATCGCCGTTGAGATCAACTCGCGCCCCGAGCGAAAGGATCCTCCCCGCGACCTTCTGAGGCTCGCGCTGGAGATCGGATGCCGCTTCTCGATCGATACCGACGGTCACGCGCCCGGGCAGCTCGAGTGGCAATACATCGGCTGCGACCGGGCCGCAGAATGTGGTGTCACGGAGGACCGCGTAATCAACACACAGTCCGCTGACGACCTTGTGAAGTGGACGAAGTCACGCGCTATGGGTCACTCAGGCGAACGCCGATGAGTTTAGCGAGTGAGCAAGGTCCCAATAGCATTACAACGACGAACGATGACGGGAGCTACACGTGACCATCGATGGGACGACCGAGACGAAGCGCAGCGGCGAGTACGCCGTGGTCAACGGAATCAACCTCTACTACGAGACCCACGGGGCGGGGCGACCCATGATCCTGCTGCATGGTGGGCTCGGATCCAGCGAGATGTTCGGGCCGACTCTCCCCGCGCTGGCGGAGCGCCACAAGGTCATCGCCGTCGACCTCCAGGGGCACGGTCGCACAGCGGACATCGACCGGCCGATCGACATCAAGCTGATGGCCGACGACATCGCGGCGCTCATCGACCACCTAGGGCTAGAGAAGTCGGACATCGTCGGTTACTCGCTCGGCGGCGGCGTTGCCCTGTTCACTGCGGTGAAGTATCCGGAGAAAGTGGGCAAGCTCGTCAGCGCCTCGGCTAACGTCCGGCGTGACGCCATTCCGCCCGAGATGCTCGCCCAGCAAGCCCAGGTGAACGCGGCGGCGGTTCCATTCCTGAAGGACACGCCGATGTACGAGCTTTACCAGCGGGTCGCGCCGCATCCGGAGAACTTCGGGCAGCTGCTAGACAAGATGGGCGAGTCGATGGCGAAGGACTTCGACTTCAGCGAGGAGGTTCGAGGGTTGCAGGTGCCCACGCTCATCGTTGCCGCCGACGCCGACATGGCACCACCGAGCCACTATGTCGAGATCTTCAAACTGCTCGACGGCGGCCTCCGCGACGGCGGATGGATGGGCGAAGGCCGACCCCGGGGCGGACATGCGCTCGCGATCCTGCCCGGCCTCACCCACTACAACCTCGCCGTATCCCCCCTCTTCGCGGCGGTTACCCTCGACTTTCTCGACTCTCAAAACGAGGGCTGAGCCGGCTCAGCCGGCCACGGACTCAGCTTCGACTGCAGCACGCCGGGTCTCAGGAAGAGGATTGATCTGGTCTGGAGGTGTCGTCTAGCCGCCGGGTGGCGTCCCTTACTTCGCCGACGAGTTCTTCGAGGATGTCTTCGAGGGCGATCACGGCTTGGGTTTGGCCATTGTCGTCGATGAGGCGTGCGAGGTGGGAGCCGCTGCGACGCAGGGTTGCGAGTGCGGTTTGCAGGGTGGCGCTCGCCCGGATCTCACCGAGGGGGCGAATCCAGCGCTGGTCCAGCGGCAGGTTTCGGCGCGCTTGGTCGGTGTCCAAGACGTCGGCGATGTGGATGTAGCCGATCAGGTCCGGCCCGCTCGGCGTTCTGGCATCTGCTTGGACCGGGAAACGAGAATATCCGGTGGCGGCGACGAGCTGCTCGACACGCCCTGGGGTGACATCGGGGTCCACAGTGACCAGGGTGTCCAGTGGCAATCCGACGGCTTCCGCCTTGGTTTCCTCGAATGCGAGGGCACCAGTGAGCAACTCATGTTGGTCGGTTTTGAGGAGTCCTTCCTCGCTGGACTCCCCGATCAACGCAGCGACGGAGTCGCGGTCGGTGACTTCACCGATTTCGCTCGCGGGTGTCACGCGCAGCAGCTTCAATACAGCGGTGGCTATCGCGGTCAGGCCGATGATGATCGGGCGGAATATCCGCACGAACAGCAGCAGCGGCGGGGCGAGTATCATCGCGGCCCGTTCCGGTCCCGTCAGGGCAAGGTTCTTCGGCACCATTTCGCCGAGCAGCATGTGCAGGCAGGACACCAGGGTGAGCGCGATCGCGAGCGCGAGCGGGTGGATGAGTTCATGCGGGACATGAAGCGTGGCCAGGGCATCGGTCAGCAGGGAGGCGACGACGGGTTCCGCGAGCGCACCCAGTCCGAGTGAGGCGAGGGTGATGCCGAACTGGCAGGCCGAGATCATCAGGGGAAGCTGTTCGATGGCTCGCAATGCGGTTCGAGCTCGGCGGGAGCTGCGCAGCAGCGGTTCGAGCCGGGTGCGGCGGCTAGCGAGCACTGCGAACTCCGCACCGACAAAGAATCCATTCGCCGCGATGAGCCCGACCGCGAGCAGCAGCAGCCCCGCCGTCACCCGACGGCCCTCTCGCCGTCGGTTCCGCGGGCGGCGGAGTCCTCGTTGGCAGTGCTGTCGGGGTCGTCGGGATGGAGTCTGACTTGCACCCGCTCGATGCGGTGGCCGTCGAGCCGGTCCACAATGAGCGTTGCTCCGGGTACGTCGACCTGGTCGCCAACGTCGGGGATTCGGCGGAGCAGCTGCAGAATGAGCCCGGCCACCGTTTCGTAGCTGGCGCGTCCGGCAGGCAGTTCGAGACCAATGGCCGCTTGGATCTCATCAGGCCGCAGCAGCCCGGACATCAGCCAAGACCCGTCAGGCTGGCGCCAGATGCCGGGCGCGGGTGAGTCGTGTTCGTCGACGACGTCGCCGACAAGCTCCTCCACCAGGTCTTCGAAGGTGACGATCCCGGCCGTGCCGCCGTACTCGTCGACCACCACCGCCAGTTGCAGGCCTCTTTCTTGCAGCCGATCGAGTAGTGGGTCCAACGCCATGGAGGGTGGCACAAGCACCGGCACTGTCATCACGGCTCGGATGCGTGTCGTGGTGCGATCCGCCGTAGCGATAGCAACGGCTTGCTTGACGTGGATGACGCCGCGGATGTCGTCGACGCTGTCGCCGATCACCGGGAAGCGGGAGTGGCCAGTATCGCGAGTGGCCTCGATCACCGCCGCCACCGGCGAGGATGCCGACACGGTCCGCACGCGGGTGCGGGGAGTCATGACATCTGCAGCCGTCTTCCCGCTGAAGCTCAGCGAGCGTTCCATTAGCCCCGCTGTCTCTGAACCCAGCGCCCCTTGCACGCCAGCTCGCCGCACCACCGACGCCAACTCATCCGGGGTACGGGCAGAGCGGAGCTCCTCCACCGGCTCCACCCCAACCAGGCGCAGCAGCTGGTTCGCCGAGCCGTTCAGTACCGCAATCAGTGGACGCGTCACCCTGGTGAACACCATTAGGGGGATAACCACCCACACAACGCTCCCGACCGGTCGCGATAAAGCGATGTTCTTCGGTACCAGCTCACCGAAGACCATCTGAACCGCGGTGGCCAACAGCAACGCCAAAGCCAGAGCTGCGATGTCAGTGACATCGGCATCGAGCCCGAGCGCGTCGAGCGGTCGCCGCAGCAGCGTCGCGATCGACGGCTCCGCCACCAAGCCGATCGCCAAACTCGTGACCGTGATACCCAACTGAGCGCCCGACAGATACGTCGACAGCCGTTGGAGGGCTCCCGCCACTTGGCCGAACCGTACGCTGCCCGCCCGGGCGCGCGACTCGACCAGATTACGATCCACCGTGACCAGCGCCGTCTCCGCGGCCACGAAGACCGCGTTCCCGACGATCAAAACCCCAGCCACACCCAGCAGAATCCAGGCCATGGTCATCGCATGATCACCGACGGGCCTCGCTCAAAACGATGCGTGTCGACGTCCCTCCTGCTGGCCCATCATCACAGTGGCGTCGATGTCGGTACAAGGGTTAGACGGGCAAAGCGTATTCGGTGGCAACCATGACTGATAGATGGCTGTGGCGCGGCTGGGGGTTGGCGTCCGGCAGCAACCAACAACGAGCTTGTGGGTAGCGCCATCACCCTTCGACACGTCCGTCCCACGACCACCGCGGAATGTGCAGCCCGTCCGGGACATCCTCTGCGGAACGGTGGTATCGGGACATCGTGGTCATGGTCGTCCAGGCGAAGTAGTCGTGCAGCACCTGTCGGAGCCGATCGTCGCTCGCGAGGCCGATGTCGACCAGTGCTTGGTCGAAGCAGGCGATCGCTCGACGGTCCATCTCCTGGTGCAGACCGTTGCCGCTATGAATCCGCACCACAGAGGTTTCATCGCCGAAGCAGTCTGAATATGTCGTTGGTCCGCCGAGCGACTCCGCCCAGTAGGCAGCGAGCCGCTGGCTGTGCTCGGGATGGAACCCGTGGCTGAATGCGTGACTGACCACCTCGTCAGCCATAACCCTGGCATGCCATGCGTTGGCCAGGCGCAGCAAACCGTCGGCTCCACCCGCGGCCTCGTATACCGTCTGCATGTTCCCAAGATGGCACGTCACTGCGCTTATCGGCGATCGCCGACACCGCGTCCGTGGACGCCACCAGCCCTGAACTGGCGTTCGGGCTGGTGAGCACTTCTACGCCTCTTCCGAGAGTGATCACGGGCGGGAGGCAGCCGCTGGGGTGGCAGACTCCAAATGAGGTCTAGGCAGGAGAAGTGCTCGACGATGGCGGCTGAGCTAGGAGCGCCCCGGGAGGGTGTCTTTCCCGGGGGCCTGCCCTACCTTGCTGTGGGGCACGGGGAGCCGTTGATTTACCTGCCGGGCGGGACACCGAACCACCACAACCCGCCGCCCGGGTTTCAGCGACAGCTGACCTTGCGCACCGTGAGGCCATTCGCCCGCGCCGGCTTCGAAGTCTTCTTCACCAACCGCTGGCCGGGAATGAGCATTGATATCACCTGGCCCGAAGTAGCCGCCGTCCACGCAACAGCGCTGGCAGACCACTTCGGCCGGCCTGTGCACGTTCTCGGACATTCCACCGGTGGCTCTATTGTGATGCAGCTGATCGCAGACCATCCACAGGTCGTTCGCCGAGCGGCGGTGGCCAGCACGGCCTACGCTCTCGGTCCCGTCGCTCGCCGCGCACAACTCAATACGTTGCGGGTCTTGGAGACGACGGGGCGGTTCGCCGCCGAGACATTCGTTGACGGGATGGCGCATCGCCGCTGGCTCCGTGCAGCCTTGAGGCCTCCGTTACGGTTGGCGTCCTTCTGGATCAATGTCGAGAATCCCACGGACACCATGGCCATGATCAAAGCTGAGGATGGCTTCGATGTCCGCAGCCGCTTGCCAGGAATCCAAACCGAGACACTGGTGATCTGCGGCGCGAAGGATGGCTTCTGGCCTTTGGAGATGTTCGCTGAGACGGCGTGCCGGATGCCCCATGGGCGGCTGATCATGTACCCCGAGCTGGGCCACAGCCTTGTCACCTCGCCCAAGTTCGTGGCCGATGTAGTCGCGTTCCTGCACGATCAGGCGGGTTCGGTGTAGCTGCCTAGGTCGGAGTCGGGATGAACGCGCATACACCCCGCAAAACGTATTACCTCTGCCGGCCAGGAATGCCCAGTTCGCGCCCTCGATAGAACGCTTCCTGGGCCTCCAGCACGTAGGGCGCCATTGCTTGGCGACGCCGATTCTCGGCCTCTGAGTCTCGCCAGGCGTCGCATGATTCCTTTGAGTCCCAGAAAGAGACACCAACGATCTCTTCGCCGTCCTCGGACCAGTAAGCGTAGGCACGAGCCAAGCCCTCCGGATATGGATTGGGTTGCCAGACGCGTTCGAAGTCATCCAAAGCACCCGCTCGTATCTTGCGGGTCGTCATCCAAACGAAGTAATCCATTGACGCCTCCTCATATCCGTTCTCGCTCGGCAATCCCAACGCCGCAGCGTCACTGTGATCCTCGCATCAATGACCCAGACGGACTCTTTCGCCGGTTGCTCTGCCCGTGCGGATGGTCCTGGGCTCCCGCCCTCACAACGACCAGTCTGAGGGGTTATATCGAATCGCGCGTCGCGAACCTTCGTGAGTGTTGAGCCGCTAAGCGGGGAAGGTTCAATCCGCCGCATGAGGCGGCGGACGAGAAGCGGCCAAGCGAAGCGGGCCTTGAATGACTGCACTGCGCCGGGTTACATAAGGTCAGGACAGTGAGGCCAGTTAACCGGGTCGAGCTCCCCTGAGCATTACAAAGCTCGCCGCCGCCGTGTCACTCACCGCACACCTTGTGTGATCACTACCGCAGGCGGTCTGGCCGTCTCTATCGCCTCAAACCGCTGACAGTGTGAACTTCGTCGGAAAGACGATCACCCTGAAATCGCTGCGGCAGCCATTGACTCAGGCACTGTCTTGGTGGCCTCCGTGCTGCCCTGATCGAACTCCACCACCTCGCGGCCCTTGCCCGGCTTGACGCTCGCCACATCCACATGACTGGCGAATAACGATCTCTGTGTCGAAGCGCTGGTACCCAGCAGCGGAACCGTTGAGGACAGCCGAAACGGCAGCTTCTGCCATCGTTTGGATCGGCTGACGGGCGACAGTGAGAGGCGGCCAGCAGTATTCAGCCTCAGGCGTGCCGTCGAAAGAGACAACGGCAATGTCATCGGGGCAGCGCAATCCCGCTTCGCGGATCGCCCTGAGCGCGCCGGTGCACAGTTGATCAGAGGCTGCGAAGATCGCGCTCGGCTGAGTCGGCCAGTTCAGGAGTCGCACTGCCGCCTCGTAGCCGCCCTCGCGGCTGAAGTTGGTGCGAACGACTGGCCCTGGCGGCAGTTTGTGTGCCTGGAAAGCGTCGCTCCAGCCTCTCTCACGAGGCTCGGGGACCGGCTCGCTCGACTCACCCATGATCAACGCGACCGATTCGTGGCCGTGGACCGTGATGAGATGATCGACGAGCGCACGCGCACCTTCCTGTGAAGCCGGACCCACGGCCGGGTACCCGCCAAAAGGTGTGGAGCAGTTAATCAAGACCGTAGGACGACCCGGGAGCGCAACGGCACGGAAACCGGAGGGTGGCAAAACGGTGGCGATGATCAAGCCATCCACATGCCGGTTTGCTAGGTCGCTGACAATACGCCTTTCATTAGCCTCCTCTCCATCTGAGGTGGCCACGACCAGTACGTGTCCGTGGGCAGCTGCGGCAATCTCCAAAGCCCGTGCGTACTCAGCGAAGAACGGGTTGGTTATGTCGGGAAGGACCACCCCGAGCATCTCCGTCGAGCCTTTCTTGAGCGCTCGGGCGTTGACGTTCGGCCGATAGTTCAGGATCTCGATCGCAGCTCGTACCCGGGCTGCCGTCTCGGGTGCGACGCGCCGTGGTCCGTCGTTGACGACATAGCTGACTACAGCTGTGCTCACGCCGGCGTAGCGGGCGACGTCAGCTCGAGTGGCCGGACGCGGACCAGGCGATCCAGGCGTTTCAGACGTCACGATGCGAGTTCACGTTGCGAGTTCGGGCCGGATGCGCGGCGCAGACCATCTGCGACTATGTCCACGATCCCTCCCGTCGTTATCGATTGGGTGCAGCAGAATCTACAGGTGTAGATGAGGTCTGGCAACCTTGTTTTGATGAGCGTGCCTACATCTCATCATCGAGGGCACGTCAGCGACGTTTGACTCGACTCGCATGTGTGGATTGCTGGCCTGATGAGGCATCAGTCACCAGCGAAATGGAGCTGGCCCATTGGCTGCCCGCTGCTACCTCTCAGCAATTCCTGAAGCAGCGAAGCGCTGCGATTTAGCCATAACTCCAAGGAACTTCGGCCGGGAGATCAGCAGATTGGGAGTCAGACGAGGCCGACTCTCAGCCGCCGCTCAGGTTACTTGGCGGAGGCGAGCCGACGTTCAAACCGCGAGGGGTGCGGAGCGGCACGTGCCGAGCCCGCGCAAATAATTGGACACAACTCTCCGGAAACCCTTGCTACCCCTCCATCTACAGGTGTAGCTTCCGGCCCAACGCAACTTTTTGCACGCGCCTCGGCGTCGCACTGGCCAGCGCAGTCGAGCCGGAGAAAAACAGATGAGGCCACATTCGAGGAGGAATTAATGACAGATACGAACGACGCACTCGGTCGGACTGTTTCACGCCGAAGGTTCCTGTCGATCGCCGCGCTCGCCGGTGTCGGCGCAGCCGGCGGCAGCTCGGTGCTCGCCGCGTGTGGGGCGGGCAGCTCGGGTGGGCCTGCCGGCGGAGCCGGTGGTGGTGGTGGTGCTAGTGGGGAAGCCACCGGTCCGATCGTCTGGGCGTCTTGGGCCAACCCGGGCGAGGCCGAGCGGTTCAAGGCGTTCTCCCAGAACTACACCAAGCAATACGGGAACAAGGTCACCTGGCAGCAGGTGGTGGGTGACTACCAGTCCAAGCTCCTCACGCAGCTCGCCGGCGGTAGCGCCCCCGATGCGTTCTATGTCGGGGACGGCAATATGGCGAAGTTCATCGAGAGTGGCCAACTGGAGGACCTCACCTCATTCCTCGACTCCAGTGAGGCTCCGGTCAAGGCCACCGACACCTATCCTGGGCTCATCAAGTGGTGCCGGCCGGTCAACGGTGAGGGCTTGTTCGGCATCCCGGTCGACTGCAACCCCAAGATCTTCTGGTTCAACCAGGACATGCTCACTGCCGCGGGCGTCAGCACCAACCCTGCCCAGCTGTTCGAGGGCGGCTCCTGGAACCAGGCCGCGTTGGACGACCTGTTGAACAAGGTCAAGGGGCTCGGCACACGCGGCATGGTCGTGCAGGCGAACTGGTTCGACTTCGCCAGTATCGTCACCACGTTCGGCGGCACCGCCTTCGACGAGCAGAGTGGTGACTGCGTCTGGGACAAGGACGAGAAGGCGATGGCGGCCCTGACGTGGCTCTTCGACCACTTCAAGAACGAGACGATCACCTATGGCGGGACGCTGCCCAAGGGCCAGGGCGTTGATGCCCTGTTCTACGGCAAGCAGCTGGCCACGATCCAGTGGGGCCGCTGGATCCTGCCGAACCTGAAAAAACTGAAGTTCGGCTACGACATCGCCCCGATGCCGTCCGAGGACGGCAAGACCATCATGCCGGCGGCCGTCTACACCGCAGCCATGGCGGTCAACACCAAGGCAAAGGACAAGCAGGCCGCCCTGATGTTCCTCGGGCGCTACGTCAACAAGGACGGCCAGAAGTTCCGGCTCTCTGGAGGAGGTAACGCCGTGCCGTCCATCCCCGGCCTGCCGGAGGTGGTGACCGAAGGAAACCTGCCCGAGCATGCGTCCTACTTCGAGGAGGCCGCCAAGGTCGGGTACGCGATCCCGCTGAAGATAGCGTCGAACGCCACCGTGGCCACCAATCTGGAGACGACGATCGACAAGATCATCAAGGGTGGCGCCGACGCGAAGGCCTTCGCGACCCAGACGGCGGCATTCATCAACAGTGGAGGCAAGTCGTAATGGCCGCGGTCGTCGACGAACCGGTACCGAAGCAGGGTGTCTTCGAGAAGCAGACTGAATTCGCACCCTCACCGACCCAGAAGGCCGCCAGGCGAAAGGAGTCTGTGATCGCACTGGGCTTCCTGGCCCCGCAGCTCGTGGGCCTGGTCGTCTTCATGCTTGGCCCGCTGATCTTCGCCCTGATACTGGCGTTTTCCAACTGGGACGGGTTCGGCACCAGGTCGTTCGCCGGGTTCGCCAACTTCCAGTGGGTGTTCACCGACCCGCAGATGTTGACTTCTATGCGGAACACCTTGTGGTTCACCATCTTGCAGGTGCCCGGTCTGATGGTTTCGGGCTTCATCGCGGCATATCTGTTGCAGAAGGTGGGCAGGGTCAAGAGCATCTACCGGATCTTCTTCTTTGCCCCGGTAGTCACGTCGAGCATCGCCGTGTCGGCCATCTGGCTGTGGCTGCTCAACCCGGAGTTGTCACCGCTCACGGGCTTCCTCGCCCGGTTCGGCATTACGACACCAGATTGGCTGCAGAACCCGTACACCGTGATACCGGCGATCGCCCTGGTCAGCATCTGGCAGGGGCTCGGCTACATGGTGGTGATGTTCATGGCAGGCCTCGAGAACGTGCCGAGATCACTGTTTGAGGCGGCTGACATCGACGGGGCGAGCGAGTGGCAGAAGATGCGGAAGATCACGATTCCGCTGCTCTCGCCGACAATTCTCTT
>JBKOZG010000305.1:0-9685 GCA_046725775.1 Actinomycetota bacterium
AGGCCTGGCAACCCGTCTAATCGGCCCGTAATCGCTGGCCATCCCACCCGCAAACCATCTGGATTCCAGACCGGCGGACTCATCTAGCACCAGCTGCCGTTACCGATGCGGATCATGGATTGAAGCGACAGCCTCTGCAACATGTGCAAAGTGGCCGCAAAGTGGGTTAACCCAGCTTTCTGCGGCTGTCAGTGGAGCCCGTCAGTCCTCGGCGAGAGTGATCTCGAGGCCGCCGAGCATGGTGGCCGCCAGGTTGTAGAGGAATGAACCGAGCGTCGCCAGCGCGGTGAAGATCACCACATCCACGCAGGCGACCAGGGCTGTTACGCCCATCACCTTCTGGGTGTTGATGTACTCCTCGATCCGGAACGGCGTGGTGTCGCCGGGCGTCGAGACAACACTGGCGACGATCTGGTTGATCGAGTCGAAGAGCTGGGATGTGCTCAGCACCGTCCAGATCGAGTAGACAGCGGCGACAAGCATGATGCCGGCGGCAATCGAGAAAAGGAAGGACGTCTTCATCACCGACCACGGATCGAGCCGCGACAGCCGGAGCCTTGCCTTCCGAGTCCGACGAGCTACCCCCACCTTGGGCTTCGCCAAATGGTGGGCTTCAGGCGCGCCCACGGGCGGACCTGCGCCGACCCGCTCGTTTCTTGCAGTGTCCTTCTCCTGGCCCGGCGCCGGGATTGCACTCGGAGCCGCGGGCTGCATCGGCGGCCCCGGCGCCCGTGTTGGAGGAGCGGCCGGTGGGGCGGGCATGCGGGCTTGTGGTCCAGCCGGAGGGGTGACCGGTGGAGCAGACGGTCCACGCTGGACGGCAGGCGTACGGCCGGTGGGCGCGTTCGGGCGGACAGGTCCCTGGGTTGTGGCAGGCTGTCCGCCTGGCGGCTGCGGACGACGGACCTGGGTGGTGGCTGCGGCTGCCATACCTCCAGCCGCGGCAGCGCCGGGACCGGCTGGGCTGCGATGCTGCGTCCCAGGTTGGGCTCCAGGCTGAGCCCCTTGCCGTGCACCAGGTTGGGCTCCAGGCTGAGCCCCTTGCCGTGCACCAGGCTGAGCGCCAGGCTGTGCACCAGGCGTCGGGCGCGGCTGCATTGGCCTGCCAGCCTGCTGCCCCAGCGGAGCGACCGAACCTGTCGCGGCAGCGGATGTGTCCGGCCCACTGGGTGTGGTTGGCGGCGGCTGTGTGGGAGCCACCCGAGGTTGCTGCACCGGCGCAGCAGCCGGGCCGCCCTCAGGCCGCTCGACCTTCCTTCCAAACCCGAGCCGGGTCAGAAGGCCTTGTCTGGGCGCTGGAGGCGGCGGCGGATCCCATACGGGTACGGCACCTTGAGCAGGCCATGCACTGGGAGGTGCTGAAGGCGGCGAGGACGGATTACGAAGCTCCGCATGAGCGGAAGTGTTCGGAGCCTGACCGCCGGTCTGCGGCTGCTGTGGCTGTCGAGCCGGCGGCGAGGGCATTTGCTGCGGCTGCGGCGGTCGCTGAGCCGGCGGCGCCTGCACCTGCCGCGGCTGCGGCGGTCGCTGAGCCGGCGGCGCCTGCACCTGCCGCGGCTGAGTCGGCGGTGACGCACCCTGTCTGGTTTGGGTCGGCGGTGGAGGTGCCTGTTTCTGCGGGGTCTGCTGCGCCGGTTCATTTCTCTGGCGGGTCGGCGGAGTGCTCGGGGACCCCGCGGCAGAGGCAGGCTGCGGACGGGCGGCCGACCCAGGAGGCTGGGCGGTGCTGCTCGCACCAGCCGCTCTCGCGCGAGCGGCTAGGCCTGCACGCGTGGCCGCCAGCTGCTCTTCGCGGGCTTCTCTGCTCTGGCCGTTCGACCTCTCTTGGCTTTGAGCATTCGAGGCGGGCGCACCTTGACGCACCTCCTCGCTCACCTCGACGCGGTTAGGCGAGTTGTGACCTCTCGGAGTCTGGGCGGTGGGCTGTTCCGCGTTGCCATTATTCACTGTCATCCTCCTGGCCCCCCGCGCCCTCGGATACGCCATCCGGGCCCACGGGCCACACTTTCGGTCCTGACTCGGGCGAGGAATCCTCATCGACCACGCCAGAGGTCGAACTGGAATCATCACCCGCAGGCGCCTCGTCTGCAAGTCGTGCCGCTTCTGCTGTTGTTTCGGGGTTGAGCGCAATCACGACGACGGAGTCGTTCTCACCCACCCCAACGAACCTGACCCCCATCGTGTCACGCCCCTTGACCGGAACCTCGGCAACCGCGCTGCGAGTGATCTGACCACTTGCCTTGATGGCGATGACTTCATCATTGTCGGTCACAACCAGCCCGCCGACCAAAGATCCGCGATCTTCGTTGAGTTTCATCGCCTTGATCCCCAGGCCTCCCCGACCCTGCTGGCGGTACTCGAAGACGTGGGTCCGCTTCGCGAAGCCGCCATCGGTCACGGTGAACACATAGCGTTCGTCAGCGCTTACACCGGCTTGGATGATCGACATCGAGAGCAGCTCATCGCCCGGCCGGAACTTCATTCCGGTCACCCCGGAGGTAGCACGACCCATCGGCCGCAACTCCGAATCGTGGGCTGGGAAGCGAATCGACTGACCCTTCCGCGAGATCAGCAATACCTCATCATCAGGCCCACATAGTCCAGCCCCGATCAGCTCGTCATCCTCGTCACGGAAGTTGACCGCGATGATTCCGGCTTGCCGTGACGAGTCGTACGCCGGCACGGCCGTCTTCTTCACCAGGCCGCGCTTGGTGGCCAGCAACAGATACGGCGCCGCCGAGTAGTCCCGAATAGCCAGCACCTGCGCGATTTCTTCGTCCGGCATAAAAGACAGCAAGCCCGCGACATGCCCGCCGCGGGCGTCCCGGCCGGCCTCCGGCAGCTGCCAGACCTTGGCGCGATACACCCGCCCCTTGTTGGTGAAGAACAAGATCCAGTGGTGGTTGGTGGTGACGAACAGATGCTCGACCTCATCGTCGGCGCGCAGCGTTGCCCCCCGTACGCCCTTGCCGCCGCGCTTCTGCACTCGATAAAGATCGGTGTTGGTGCGTTTGGCGTAACCGCCTCGGGTGATCGTCACCACCACCTCAGAGTCGGGGATCAGGTCTTCGTTCGATAGATCACCGTCGGCGGCAATGATCTTGGTACGACGCTCGTCGCCGTACTTCTCGACGATCTCGCCCAGCTCCTCGCTGATGATCTTGCGCTGCCGCTCCGGCTTGGCCAGGATGTCGATCAGATCGGCAATGATCCGCTCATACTCGGCAAGTTGATCGATAATCCGCTGCCGCTCCAACGCCGCGAGCCTGCGGAGCTGCATGTCCAAGATCGCGTTCGCCTGCAGCTCGTCGATCTCCAGCAACGTGATCAATCCTGCCCTGGCATCATCGGTGCTCGGGCTGCGTCGGATCAAGGCGATCACCTCATCCAACGCGTCAAGCGCGATGACAAGGCCGCGGTAGATGTGAGCGCGCGCCTGCGCATCATCCAGGCGGTGCTGAGTGCGCCGTTGGATGACCTCAATCTGGTGGACGATCCAGTAGCTGATGAACTGGTCCAGCCGGAGCGTACGCGGCACATCGTCAACCAGTGCCAGCATGTTGCAGCCGAAGGTGTCCTGCAGCTGCGTGTGCTTGTAGAGGTTGTTCAACACCACGCGCGGCTGGGCGTCGCGCTTGAGCACGATCACCAATCGCTGCCCGGTACGCGCCGAGGAGTCGTCTCGGATGTCCGCGATGCCATTCAGCTTGCCGGTTGTGACCAGCTCAGCGATCTTGAGCGCCAAGTTGTCGGGGTTGACCATGTGCGGCAACTCGGTGATCACCAGCGAGGTGCGACCGGCGCGGTCCTCCTCGATGTCGACCACGGCGCGCATGATCACCGAACCTCGGCCAGTCCGATACGCGTCCTCGATGCCTCTGCGACCGACGACGAGTGCGCCATTGGGGAAGTCGGGGCCCCGAACGCGCTCGATTGCCGCCTCCAGCAACTCCTCGGGCCGAGCATCTGGATGCTCCAGTGACCACTGCACCGCGGAGGCGACCTCACGCAGGTTCTGAGTCGGGATGTTGGTGGCCATGCCGACCGCGATGCCGGTGGACCCGTTGACCAGCAGATTGGGGAAGCGGCTCGGCAGGACGACCGGCTCGGACTCCTTGCCGTCGTAGTTTGGCTTGAAATCCACCGCATTCTCGGTGATGTCGCGCACCATTTCCATGGCCAGCGGCGCCATCTTGCATTCGGTGTAGCGCATGGCGGCGGCCTTGTCGTTGCCCGCTGAGCCGAAGTTTCCCTGTCCGGAGACCAGCGGGTAGCGCATTACCCACGGTTGCGCCAGCCGGACCAGGGTGTCGTAGATCGCCGTGTCGCCATGTGGGTGGTACTGGCCCATGACCTCGCCGACGACACGGGCGCACTTGTTCCAACCGCGATCCGGCCGATAGCCGCCGTCGTACATCCCATAGAGGATCCGCCGGTGCACCGGCTTGAGCCCGTCGCGAACATCCGGTAGCGCACGCCCGACGATCACGCTCATCGCGTAATCGAGGTAGGACTTCTGGATCTCGTCCTGAAGATCAACCGGCTCCCGCCGATCAGTGATCGGCTCCGGAGTCATATCACTCATGGGTTCCTTCCACATGCGGGCTGAGCCTGTCGAAGCCCAACGGTGTGCCCTTCGACTGGCTCAGGGCGCATTGATGTGAGACAAATTCAGGCGGCATTAGATGTCGAGGAAGCGGACGTCCTTGGCGTTGCGTTGGATGAAGGTACGGCGCTGCTCGACGTCCTCCCCCATCAAGATCGAAAACATCTCATCGGCCTGTGCGGCGTCGTCCAAGGTGACCTGCAGCAAGATGCGGTTGTTCGGGTCCATTGTGGTGTCCCACAGTTGATCAGGGTTCATCTCGCCGAGGCCCTTGTAGCGCTGGATCGCGTTCTCCTTGGGGAGCCGCTTGCCTTCCTCAGCGCCAACCCGCAGCAGGGCGTCCCGTTCGGCATCGGTGTAGGCCAGCTCGTGCGGCGCATTGCTCCAGCCGATCCGGAACAATGGCGGTTGGGCCAAGAAGACATGCCCGGCCTCGATCAATGGGCGCATGAAGCGGAACATCAGCGTAAGCAGCAGCGTACGGATATGCGCCCCATCCACATCCGCGTCAGCCATCAAGATGATCTTGTGGTACCGGAGCTTGGCAATATCGAAGTCCTCATGGACCCCAGTGCCGAGCGCTGAAATGATCGCCTGCACTTCGGTGTTCTGCAGGATTCGATCAATCCGGGCCTTCTCAACGTTGAGGATCTTGCCGCGGATTGGCAAGATCGCCTGGATCCGCGGGTCGCGTCCACCCTTGGCTGACCCGCCAGCCGAGTCGCCCTCGACGACAAAGACCTCACACTCTTCCGGATCGGTCGACTGGCAATCCGCCAGCTTGCCCGGCAGCCCGCTGCGACCCAGCAACCCTTTACGATCACGAGCCGCGTCCCGCGCCTTCCTGGCGGCGATACGCGCGATGGCAGCCGCCTGCCCCTTGCGGATGATCATCTTTCCCTCGCCGGGGTTCTTCTCGAACCAATCGCCGAGTTGGGTGTTGACCACGTGCTGGACGAAGGACCGCGCCTCGGTGTTCCCAAGCTTGGTCTTGGTCTGGCCCTCGAACTGTGGTTCGGCGAGCTTCACCGAGAGGATCGCTGTGAGCCCTTCCCGAATGTCGTCCCCGGACAGGCGGTCCTCTGACTTCTTGATCAATCCCAAGTTCTCGCCCCACTTGTTGGCGGTGTTAGTGAGCGCTGCGCGGAAACCCTCCTCATGGGTCCCGCCCTCATGAGTGTTGATCGTGTTGGCAAAGGTGTGCACCGACTCGGTGTAGGAGTTATTCCATTGCATCGCGACCTCGAGACTGATGCCTCGGTCAGGCCGGTCGGCCTCGAAGGCGATCACCGAAGAGTGCACCGGCTCCTTGCTGCCGGTCAGGTAGCGGACATAGTCGATCAAGCCCTCGTCATAGCGGAATGTGTCGGCATAAGCGTTGCCGTCCTCATCGGTGCGGTCGAGACGCTCGTCGACGATGGTGATCGTCAGACCCTTGTTGAGGAACGCCATCTCCCGGAACCGCGCGGCAAGAGTGTCGTAGGTGTAGTTCGTCGTCTCGAAGATGTCCGGGCTGGGGTAGAAGGTGACCGTGGTGCCCGTCTCCTCGTTCGGCTCCAGTCGCTGCAGCGGCCCGTCCGGTTCGCCGAGGGAGAAGCTTTGGGTCCACCGATAGCCGTCGCGCTTGACTTCGACCACCAGACGAGCCGACAACGCGTTGACCACCGATACCCCGACACCGTGCAGGCCGCCGGAGACTTTGTAGCCGCCATCACCGAACTTGGCGCCCGCATGCAGCACCGTGAGAGCCAAGGTGACGGCCGGGATTTTCTCCTTCGGATGCTCCCTCACTGGGATGCCGCGACCGTTGTCGATCACCTGGATCCCACCCTCCGGCAGGATGCGGACAACGATCAGGTCGCAATATCCGGCCAGCGCTTCGTCAACGGCGTTGTCCACTACCTCATAGACCAGGTGGTGAAGGCCGCGCTCCCCCGTCGAGCCGATGTACATGCCCGGCCGCTTCCGTACTGCATCCAAGCCTTCGAGGACGGTAATCGACTCCGAGTCGTACGCGCCCGGCTCGATGTGATTGATGACGCCATTTGCCGCCGGGTGGGGCCTGGAGTTGACGGTGCTGGCGTCAGGTGGGGTCGGGTTGACGTCGTCGGGCTGGTCGAAATGCGGCACCGGCGCGGGGCTCCTGTCAGACGTGCGCCGCCCGGACCTCACCTCGTGAATCAGGTGACGCAGGCGGCACGTCAAGGTTGAAGGTTCTGAAGTTTCTCGTTAGTCACGCTGACGGATTCGACGGCCCTTTCTCAGCGGCCAGACGAGGCGCTCAACCCGCCATTGCGACCCTGTCTAGTTTACCGCGCTGGGGTGATGAATAAGGCGATCCAGCGGACGTCGCCAGCACAAGAGTGCGCCTGGCAAGCTCTGCGTGGCCAATCTGCGGCCACGCGGACTATCCGATGACTCCCGGTACGTACCCTCACCCGCTCAGAGCGCCGTGAGCCGTTGGCTGCTTACGCTGTGGCGGTGCAGACGGCCCCAACTACGTCTCATCGAGACGCCGGTCTCCATCAGCGGGCGCATCAGATTTTGTGGGATAACTCAGCCGTAAGTGTCGCGCGGACCGCGGCCGTCACGTACCGTCCGGCGACCCTTTTTCCAGGACGGAGCGTCAGGACCAAGAACCTTGATCCGTGTGATCGTGCCGTCTCCCAGTTGATCGTTCAACATGGCCACCAGTTGGGGTGCCAGGTAACGAAGCTGAGCGGCCCATGCGGTCGAGTCGGCGCGGACGGTCAATACCGTTTCTGCGTATCCCTCGGGAGACGAATGTGCCGCGTTGGCGGCGCCTACGAGGAGCCCCCAGCGCGCTAGCAAGGTACGCACATTGATCTCAGTTGTCCATCCCTTGCTCTCCACCAGTCGTTCGACCGCATCGGAAAGCGGCTTCGGATCTCGCTCGTCGCCTCGAGCCCCCGACACCTGTGGCCCAACGGGCCGCGGCGGCTTGGGGCGGCGTTTCCGGGCCTGAGCGCCCAGTGAGCGGGCGACGGTCTGCGCTAGTTCCAGGCCGGTCGGATCATGCTCCGCCTGGTCACTGTGGATGCTCTGGTGATCCTGCTCATCCGGCATCGTCCACTACCTCCCCGTCAGCAACCCGAAAGCGCCGACCGGCCAGCAACTCCGGAACATCAGCCCCGACGGCGGCGGTGACCAGGACCTGCTCAGCCATGCGCACTCCGGAGGCTAAACGCTCCCGCCTGACGGAGTCCAGCTCCGCGAACACGTCGTCGAGCACCAGTACTGGCTCTACCCCATCGGCCCGCAACAGATGAAAGCTGCCAAGTCGGAGGGCAAGGGCAAATGACCATGACTCACCATGGCTGGCATAACCCTTGGCCGGCAGCATTCCCAACGAAAGCGCGATGTCGTCTCGATGTGGCCCGACCAGCGAGACCCCACGCTGGATCTCCTCGGCCCGCCGCTCAGTCATCCCAGCAACCAGGGCTGCGCTGAGATTTGCTCGGAGGGCGCCAGGCACCGATCCGTCCACGACGTGCTGCGGGAAATCAAGGTCTACTGACGCCCGGTACTCCGCTGCGGCGTCGTTGTTGGTGGGCGCAATATCGGCGTACGCCTTGCTGACATGCGGTGCCAGGTCGGCAAGAGTCGTCAGCCGCGCCTCGAGGAGCTCACCGCCCGCTTGTGCAAGATGGGTGTCCCAGACGTCGAGGGTGTCAACCGCGTCACCCAGTGGCTGGCCATCTCGATGCCGCCCGCCAAGGGATTTAAGCAGCGTGTTGCGCTGCCGCAGCACCCGCTCGTAGTCGGCACGTACGCCGGCCAGGCGCGGCCAGCGCGCAACGATGAGGTCATCGATGAAGCGGCGCCGTTCGCTGGGATCCCCCTTGACGATCGCGATGTCCACTGGCGAAAACACCACAGTGCGAACTACCCCGATGATTTCGCGGGCGTGGCGCAGCGGAGCACGGTTGAGCCTGGCTCGGTTGGCCTTTCCGGGGTTGATCTCCAGCTCCAGCGACAGTTGGCGCGGATCGTCGAGGCCGGCTTGCACTCTGGCCCGCACCACTGCCCGCGCCGCACCCGCCCGCACCAAAGGCACCTCGGAAGCCACCCGATGCGAACTCATTGCGGAGAGATACTCGATCGCCTCAACCAGGTTGGTCTTACCCTGCCCGTTCGGCCCGACGAAGGTGGTCACGCCTGATTCAAGCGCCAGGTCGACCCACTCGTACGAGCGAAAATCGCTCAGCTGCAGGTGGTCGACAAACATCTCTCGAAGCCTATCTGCGGAGGAACGCCGAGACTCGCCGGAACCCCGGTACGCGCATGCTCCGCAGATGCCACGCTAACGTGGCGGAAATGATTTCAGGCGAGGAGAACTTATGACGACCAAGAGTGACTTCACCGACGAGGAATGGGTCCGCGTGCGGCGAGCGCCGTTCGTGGCAGGGCTGGCGATCTCGATGGCCGACCCTGGGGGTCCCATCGAGCTAGCCAAAGAGTCCATGGGGACAGTGAAGTCGGCGACGAATCCGCCCACCCGTGAGCAGCTGCTCTCCGAGGTTGCCCTGGACATACAGTCGATGACCCAACAGCGACAGAACCCGCTCAGCGACTTCAAGCCGCAGGCACCTGAACAAATCCTCGATGAAGTGCGGGCGGCGACTGACATTGTGAGCTCAAAGGCGACCGCCGAGGAGGCAGCTGCGTTCAAGCAATGGCTCCTTGCGAGCGCGCAGGCGGCTGCCGATGCCGCTAAGGAAGGCGGTTTCATGGGCTTCGGCGCAACACAGGTCAGTGAGGGCGAGCAGAACATGCTGGAGAAGCTGCGTACGACGATCGGCGCATAGCCGACAATTTCAGAGTTGCTCGCGGAGCGCGCTAACTGCTCGGAGCGGCGTGCTTGTCCGCCTTCCGTCCGCCAGCCTCGAGCTCGGAACCAGCCGGCAGCTCCTGGTGGCCGCCGAACTGTTGCCGCATAGCGGAGAGCACCTGGTTGGCGAAGTGGTCTTCATCGCGAGAGGCGAAACGCTCGAACAGTGAGGCTGCCAGCACCGGAGCCGGTACGCCGATGTCGACAGCCGCCTTCACCGTCCAGCG
>JBKOZG010000002.1:0-8233 GCA_046725775.1 Actinomycetota bacterium
TGTACAAGGAGTCCTACGGGATGGCATCGGCGCGGGCGGTGAAGATGCGGACCAAGAACTCCTCTGGCTTCGACCGAGCGCGTGCCGCACTGTTCGAGGAGGGCATCTCGACGGGCCGCATGTATCTGGATCCGGAACGGCCGAGTGTAGAGGACCTCATTGATTCCATCGTGGCCGGATTACGTAGCAGCTGCTCCTACGCTGGCGCCTCTAATCTCGAGGAGCTCCATGAGCTGGCTCTAGTTGGAGTGCAGTCCAACTCGGGTTATGAGGAAGGGCGTCCACTCCATATCAACTGGTAAGCCCGCAGTTGAGCGCGCACCCGCGACAGTGCCGCATCGACGCTTAGTCGTCGATGCGGTGGGCGCTGCCACTGACACGTACGCCGGGTTCGCCCGCGATGACGCTCACATTCAGTTCGCTTGGCTGGCCCATGTCCACGCCCTGGATGATGGTGAAACTTGCGATCTCGCCAATCACGCCGAGCTCTCGTAAGTACCCGCCGAATGCTGCCGCACTGGAGCCTGTGGCGGGATCCTCAACCACTCCGCTGCCGGCAAAAGGGTTGCGTGAGTGATAACGCTTCGTGGACTCGGGCCACACCAGCTGCACGGTAACCAACCCGTGGTCGCGCATCAGTTTCGCGAGAGCGTCGAAGTCGTAGTCGAGATCGGCCAACCGCTTGATGGCGTGCGTCACCAGTACGAGATGCTCCGAACCCGCGTTAGCCAGTCGGACTGGATAGTCTGGATCGAGGTCCCCGGCAGACCAGCGAAGTGCGCGGAGCACTCCTCGTACCAGATCAGGGTCCGGCTCGGATATGCGAGGCGCGACACTGGTTAGCTCTGCCACAAACTCACCGCTGTCGTTCTGAGAAGTGGTCACACTGACGAAGCCGGCTGGTGTGTGAAAGATGAGCTCGGTAGCCGGTGAGAGTTCAGCTAGAGCAACCGCTGCAGCAATGGTCGCGTGCCCACAGAACGGCACTTCACCCTTCGGCGAGAAGTAGCGCACGTCGTACACGTTGGCCACGTCCGGCCTCGGTACCAGAAAAGCTGTCTCTGAATAGCCGACATCAGCCGCTATCGCTTGCATCTGAGCGGCGTCGAGGCCTCTGGCGTCCAACACCAGGCCGGCAGCGTTCCCACCCCGACCATCGATGGTAAAGGCTGCGTACCGCAGCACCTCAGCTGTCACGCAGTAGCGAAGCGATTGGCCGATCGCGCCCGCGCCTTGGCCGCCTCCACCTCGCGGTTCTTAGGCGGCGCCGTCGAGACAAGGTCATCCAATAGATGCTGCGTGGCATGAGCGATCTCATTGACCGCCCGGTTGAATGCTGCCTCGTTGGCCTTCGACGGCTTCGATGTCCCCGCTACCTTCCGCACATACTGCAAAGCCGCATCATGCACCTCAGCCTTGGTCGCATGCGGCTCAAAGTTGTGCAGCGGTCTAATGTTCCGACACATGCGCCCATTGTGCATGACTTGAATGACTATGCCCTTCGACAAGCTCAGGGCGCAGGTTCCCTGCCTAGATGGGGACGGTGAGTCTCCGAGCGTCGGGTATCGGCGCGCTGGCCGCGCGGTTCTCGAAGGCGCCGCCCTTTTTGTTCGGTAGGGGTGACCCGGCCAATGCCAGTGGCTAAGAACGCTTGAATCGGTAGCACCCGCACAACTGCACGCTGGACAGCGAACGCGACCACCATACTCTGGCGGTGGCCGGGTCAGCCCTACCGAACGATCCCAACAGCGAGCCGACTCAGTGCGCGTGGTCTCCGCGGTAGAACTCGTAAAGCAAACCGGTCAACGTGACAAAGCCGATCGCGAAACCAATAATCATGAGCCACCAACCGTAGATGGGAGCCAGCACGACGGGCACGAATGTGAGTGCGAGAAAAAGCGGCCACTTGCTCTGCGGCGGATAGAAGCCGAGCTCTCCTGCGCCTTCTGCGATCTCCCCGGTCTTCTTGTCCTCAGGCCTCGGCACCATCCGGCCCGCGACCAGGAGGAGGTAGACCCAGATCATCAGCACAAGCAATGTCGTCATGATCAACGCTACGGTGCCGGTGATCTCCGGCACCCCGTTGGCGTCCGCTGTAATGAACCAGTAGATCGGCGTGACGATGATCATGAATATGGTCAAGGAGCCGAATATCCAGGCTTCGACCTTCACCGCTGATCCTCCTCTGGCTCCGGTGACTTGCCGTGATGCCCGTACTCCCATCGCGCCGCGAGATCACTGGTGTCACCAGCTACCCGGTGCCTGAGTTCGGCGAGACGCCCAGTGTCCTCACCGGCGTCCACGGTTGTCTCGTCGAATTCCTCCTCCTCAGTGCCGTACTCCAGGAGCGCAACCTCGGGATGGTGCAGGTCGAAGGCTGGCGACTCCGAGCGAATCTTTGGCAGCTGCGTGAAGTTGTGACGCGGCGGCGGACAGGTGGTCGCCCACTCGAGCGAGCGGCCCCAGCCCCACGGATCGTCCAGGTTGACCTTCGGGTTCTTCCGGCTCTTCCACACATTCCAGAAGAAGACCAGCGTTGAGCCACCGAGCAGGAAGGCGCCTGCTGAGGAGATTTGATTGCCGATCGTGAAACCGTCGCTGGGCAGATAGTCCGCATAGCGGCGTGGCATTCCCTCGGCGCCGAGCCAGTGCTGGATGAGGAAGGTGACGTGGAATCCAATGAAGAGCAGCCAGAAGTGGATCTTGCCCAGTGTCTCGTCCAGCATCTTGCCGGTCAGCTTTGGCCACCAGAAGTAGAACCCAGCAAACATCGCAAAGACCACCGTGCCGAACACCACGTAATGGAAGTGCGCTACCACGAAGTAGGAGTCAGAAACCGCGAAATCGAGCGGTGGGCTGGCCAGCACAATTCCGGTGAGGCCACCGAACAAGAAGGTAGTCAGGAAGCCGACGGACCACAGCATGGGCGTTCGCATGGCGATATTTCCACCCCACATGGTGCCTATCCAGTTGAAGAACTTCACACCTGTTGGCACGGCAATCAGGAAGGTCATGAAGGAGAAGAACGGCAGGTTGACTGCACCGGTAACGAACATGTGGTGTGCCCACACCGCGACGGACAGTGCCCCGATCAGCATCGTTGCCCCGACAAGGCCTACATAACCGAAGATCGGCTTCCGGCTGAATACGGGCAAAACCTCAGTGATGATGCCGAAGAACGGCAAGGCGATGATGTAAACCTCGGGATGCCCGAAGAACCAGAAAAGGTGCTGCCACAGCAGCGGTCCGCCATTGGCCGGGTTGAAGATCTGTGCTCCAAGGGCCCGATCAGCCTCCAGCACCAACAGGGCTGCGGCGAGAATCGGGAAGACGACCAAGACCAGGAACGATGTCACCAGTATGTTCCAGGTAAAGATCGGCATCCGGAACATAGTCATGCCTGGTGCTCGCATGCACAGGATCGTGGTGGTGAAGTTGACCGCACCAAGGATGGTGCCAAGTCCCGTCATGTACAGGCCCATGATCCATAGGTCACCGCCAACACCTGGGGAGTTGACAGCATCGTTCAGTGGCGCGTACGCGAACCAGCCGAAGCTCGCGGCGCCCGACGGCGCCAGGAAGCCGGCGGAGGCGATCAGCCCGCCGAACAGATAGAACCAGTAGGCGATCATGTTGAGCCGCGGGAACGCTACGTCGGGCGCGCCGATCTGCAGCGGCATGATCGCATTGGCGAAACCGGCGAACAGCGGAGTTGCGAACAGCAGCAACATGATCGTGCCGTGCATGGTGAAGAACTCGTTGAAGGTCTCGTACGAGAGGTACTGCATACCTGGGAATGCCAGCTCGGCCCGCATCGCCATGGCAAGAATGCCACCGAACAAGAAGAAGATCATCGATGTAACGAAGTAGAGATTGCCGATCACCTTGTGATCAGTGGTGACCATCCACTTCCATGCGGTCGTTCCGAGCTGCCGTCTCGGAACCGCGATCTCGGCGGCAGTGGCCGTACGCTGTAGCGTCGTCATCGCGTACCCTCCTCAGAACCTGACTTCGCGGGGACGTTGGCCTGGGACGGACCCTTGGCTTCGCCGGTCTGGCCCTTCGCCTCAAGCGAATTCAGGTAGGCGTTGTACTCACTCTCGCTCACGACATGCAGATTGAAAAGCATCGCCGAGTGATAGGTGCCGCACAATTCGGCACACCTCCCGGGGAACACACCCTCGGTCGTCGGCGTGATCTGGAGGCGGTTGAGGCGACCAGGGATGACGTCCAACTTCTCGTAAAACGATGGAACCCAGAACGAGTGGATCACATCAGGCGAGGTGAGGTTGAACTGCACCAACTTGCCGACAGGGAGGTAGAGATCGGGGGTCTTGTTGATCGTGCCCGCCTCCCACACATCCGACCCGACAGCTGGGTTATCGGCAGCTTTGTAGTTGAACGTCCATGACCATTTCTGGCCTACGACGTCGATGGTGACCTCAGGGTTCGGCTCCTTCGCCGTGACCGCGTTCTGTGCCAAGACTGTGTAGTAAAACAGCACAGCGATGATGATGAACGGCGCTATCGTGTAGAAGATCTCCATCGGCAGGTTGTAGCGGTTCTGCCGTGGCATCTTGGCGTGCTTGGTCTTGTAGCGGTTCGAGGCCCACAGGATGAGCCCCCACACAATAAAACCGACCGCGAAGGCTGCGATCCAGGTGCCGATCCAGAGATCCAGGATGCGGTCAGACCGCTCACCACCGGCAGGCGACGGGAAGCCCAATCGCTTCATCTGATCAACTAGCTCTGTTGAGCAACCAGTGAGGAACAGCAGCCCGAACAAGGAAAGGGCTAGCAGGCCAGGACGAACGCGGCCGGCTAACCGGCTGCGGGCGGCGAGCACTGTCATGTCATCCACAGCGGACCGTTTAGTCCTGCCACCCACGTTGCGCCTTTCGCCGGATCAGTACACACTGAGGAATCATGCCCGCCCACGGTCGCGGCGGCCACCCTTTCTTTGCTGTTCACCCTAACGTAGGACGGCGCTGTCATCACCGGTGCATGGGTTGAGTTTTTGGCGGTTCGCTTGCAGCATGGCCGCGCGCGACGAGGCTCTCGCGCGCTAGTTTCGAGGCGTGGCGCATCCCGTTTCCCAAGTCTTCTTGGACTCCTCGTCGGGCGAGCCAATGCTCGCCGATGTGCGCCAAGCTTGGCTTGATGCGCAGCAGGCTGGTTGGGGCGATCCAAATCGTCTCCACCGACCCGGCTGGCTTGCCGCCCAAGCCATGGACCAAGCTCGAGAAGTGATTGCCGCCGCGGTAGCGGCGCGACCGGATGAGGTCATCTTCACCGCATCCGGGGTACACGCGAGTCAGGCCGCCGTCCTAGGACTGGGGTTGGGCCGGCGCAGGGTCGGTTCCCGCATCGTCACAACAGCAATCGACCACTCCTCGGTGCTTGCGGCGGCTGCCGCTGCTGGGGTGCACGACGCGGTGGATGTCGATCATGAGGGCCATGTCGACCTGGATCAGTGGAGTGCCGCGGTGGGCTCGGCCGGCACCGCTGCGGCGTGTATTCAAGTGGCCAACCATGAGGTCGGCACGCTGCAGCCGTACGCCGAAGCCGCCGAGATCTGCCATCGGACAGAGGTGCCGCTGGTGCTGGATGCATCGGCTGCGTTGGGCCATGTCGACCTGAGCGGCGCAGCCAAGTGGTCGGTGCTGACTGGCTGGGCCGGCGCCTTTGGCGGCCCAGCCTCGGTTGGCATTCTGGTGATCAAGAAGAATGCCCGTTGGCGAGCGCCCTACCCCACCGACGACTACCAGGGAGGCCGGTGGCCGGGTGTGCCCGATGTGCCCGCCATCTATGCGGCAGCGGTTGCCCTTGACTGCTGGCTACGAGAGGGTCGCACAGTCGTGGAACGCCAGCGCGATTTGGTCGATGAGCTGCGCGCGGGAATTGTGCGACAGATCCCCGATGTCGACGTGGCTGGTGATCCAGTGCGTCGGGTGGCGCACCTCTTGACGTTCTCGGCTCTGTATGTGGACGGCGAGACGCTGACGCTGGAATTGGACAAGGCCGGTTTTGCGGTCGCGAGTGGGTCCGCCTGCAGTGCCAGCAGCGAACATCCCTCGCATGTCCTGGCAGCCATGGGAGCCCTGACCCACGGCAACGTACGCCTCGGGCTCACCTGGACTACGACGGCGGCGGAGATCAGTCGGTTTCTGGCCGTACTACCGCCGATCGTGGCAGGGATCCGCGCGACTGTGGAGGCGCCGTGAGCGCGTCATCATTTGAAGGGCTGTCGCTGGACTGTCGCGGGATGAAGTGCCCGCGACCAATCATCGAGGTGGCGCGCCGGATCACTGAGGTGAATGTGGGCTCGGTACTGCAGCTGCTTGCGGATGATCCAGCCGCCGGTCCCGACCTGGCCGCTTGGTGCCGGATGCGTGGACAAACCCTCGTCGCCTCAGATCCTCCACGTTTCATCGTGCGGCGTGAGGCTTGACAGAGACGAACTCCCTGCCCGCGGGCAGGGAGTTCGGAAGTTCAGATCAGTGAAAGCTGTCGCCGCAGGCGCACGAGCCGGTGGCGTTGGGGTTGTCGATGGTGAAGCCCTGCTTCTCGATCGTGTCGACGAAGTCAATGGTCGCGCCCATCAGGTACGGCGCGCTCATCCGGTCGGTAACGACGTCGACTCCGCCAAAGACCTTGACGATATCGCCGTCAAAGCTGCGCTCGTCGAAGAACAGCTGGTAGCGCAGTCCAGAGCAGCCACCTGGCTGCACAGCGACGCGCAGTGCAAGATCCTCGCGCCCCTCACCTTCCAGGAGGGCCTGGACCTTGGCTGCCGCCTCGTCGGTCAAGATGACGCCGTCCGTTGCTGCGGCGGGGCTGTCGAGGGTCTGTTCTGTTGCCGTCATGGCTGCCATTCTAAAGGGGCGCGCTGACCCGTCAAAGCCGAACCAACGTGTGCCGCGTCACCAACTCCAGGACCGGGCCACCCGTCGAGCCGTAGAAGCGAGCTCCGTTTCGCTGATCTCCCCCTGCGGGTGGTCGCTCAGGGACTCATGGACTGCGTACCCCGCTTCGATACCCATGGTGCGCATTTCCCGAGACCCGATGAGCACCTCGCCGGCGATCACGATGCAGGGGCTGAGAGCGGCTGCCGCAGCCTCGGCCATCGCGGCGACCACCCCGCCACCACGGCTCGCAAAGTCGAAGATCGAGCATCCCGTTACGACAAGGTCGACGTCGCGCAGCGCCTCCTGACCTGCGGCCGAGGCAAGTGTGAGAGCCGGACCAGTGCTCAGCTGGCCGCCTAGCGCGAGCACCGCGAACCCCAGCCCGCCGCAGGCGCCTGCCCCTGGTGCTTCGGCATGCGCCGGCGAGGCTAGCCGGGCGAAGGCCCCCAGGTTTGCGTCGGTTCGGAGCATCAGCTCGGGAACCACATCCGCGTCCCGACCGGCACGGGAGGTGATGCCGCGTAAGCCCAGTAACGGCTGGCTGAGCTGTGAAGGGGGTGCGACGCCGACCAGCTCCGTCTCACCCAGCACCGTCCGGGCAGGCGCAAGGTCCAACTCGCTGAGCCCCTCGAGACCGGTGACACCGCCATCGAGGGGCCGATCCGCGGTAGCGCCGAGGGCCGCGAGCAGGCCAGCGCCAGCGTCATGGACCCACAGGCCGGCCAGATCGACCAGGAGCCGGCGCAGCGGCCTGGTGCGGAGGACATCCGCGATGGCGTCGCCAATCGCTCGGGACGACTGGTCGTACGGAATCCCAGGACCGGCTTGCTGTCCAAGGACACCGACTATGCCCGTGTCTGGTCCGTGCCCAGTCGTCACGACGTCGCCGTCAGCCACCCGAGACGAGGTCGTGAGGCCAGCCAGTTCGGCGTACGCGCCTGCGAAGCCCGCGCCGGCCTCACCGATTGGGAGCACCGACACCTCAGCAACAGGTGACCAGCCCGAGGCAATGACTTCACCGGCCTGCCTCGAGGACAGCGCGCCAATGGAATCGGTTGCTACCACGATCCGCACGGTCGATTCTGTCTCTTCCTGGCCTGCCCGCGGCCCGGGCGTTGGAAAACTGGGTTAACCCACATTTCGGGCGCTTCCCACAAGTGGCTACATGTGTGAAGCGTCAGGAGAGTGGGATGCTTCCCTGTTTGTCAAGGGACCGGTTCCTCCATTTTTGATGGTGTGCCGGTGCTCGGCGCGATCAAGGTCGTTCCGCGCGTGGGGGGCTCCACCTTGACCGCGTCTGCGCTCCGGCTGCCTGGCCGCGATGG
>JBKOZG010000036.1:0-8003 GCA_046725775.1 Actinomycetota bacterium
AATCGACAAGCTGCGCGCCATCAGACGGGTGAGCCGACCTATCGACTTTCGCTGGTCCTGCGCCGGAGTCGCGAGGTCCATCGGGTCGATTTCACTCACCGTTGCATCGTAGGGTTGCTGGAACGCGTGCGTGGCGAGTTATGCCGAAGCGTGGCTGCGCTACGGGCGCGGCTTGCGCATGCGTAATGGGAAAGGGTGAGGAATGGGCAATGGAGCCGATGCGGGACGCCAACACGGACCGCAGTCGCCGGAACAGATCCGCAATGTCGTACTCGTCGGCCCCGCGGGCGTCGGCAAGAGCACGCTCTTTGAACGGTTGATAGCAGCGCGAGTTCCGGGCCGCCATCAGCGGGGCGACCCAGCCCCGTCACAGTCTCTGGGCGCCGCCTCGATCTCAAGCGGTGATGTGAGCATCAATCTCCTAGACACCCCGGGCAATCCAGACTTTGTTGGTGAAGTGCGTGCCGGGCTGCGGGCGGCCGACGCTGTTCTATTCGTGGTATCGGCCAGTGACGAGATCGACGACGCGACCCGCCTCCTGTGGCGCGAGTGCGAGGCAAACCAGATGCCGCGGGCGATCGCGGTAACCAAGCTCGAGCAGTCCCGGGCTGACTTCGAGGAGAGCATGGCTCGCTGCCGGCGGGTCTTCGGCGACGTCCAGCCGGTCGGCGTACCGCTGATCGAAGAGGGTCATGTCGTCGCCGCGATCAACCTGCTGCATCGCACCGTCACCGACTACCGCGGCGGCGAGCCGACCTTACGGGAGCCTGACGATGCCGAAGCCGCGATCATCGAGGAGCACTGGGACCCACTGATCGAATCGATCATCGAGGAGTCCGAGGATGAGACGCTGCTCGACCGGCACCTCGGCGGCGAACCGATCGACCTGGACATCGTCGTGCCCGATCTGCGGGCGGCGATCGCCACTGCGCGGTTCTTCCCCATCATTCCCGCACACGCTCCCACTGGGATGGGCATTGAGGGGCTCTTCGAGCTGTTTGAGCAGGGATTCCCGTCCCCAGCATCATCGCCGTTGCCGGCGGTCCATACGACAAGTGGTCAGCCTTTCGGCCCAGTCAGCTGTGACCCCGACGGTCCGCTGGTTGCCGAAGTAGTACGGACTACCAGCGACCCGTTCGTCGGCCGGCTCTCTTTGGTCCGAGTGTTCTCCGGCACCCTCAGCCCGGACACAGCGCTGCACGTGTGCGGGCATCTGCAGCAGTTCGCAGCCCACCATGTCAACGGCCATGCCGATCATGACGTCGACGACGAACGAGTTGGGCCGCTGTCGGCACCACTGGCCGAGGACACTCGACCAAAGCCGTACGCGATCGCCGGCGATCTTGTGCTGGTGTCCAAGTTGGCCGCTGCCGAGACTACCGACACTTTGTCCAGCAAGGCCCGACCCGCACTCGTGGAGCCCTGGCTGCTACCCGAGCCTTTGCTGCCGGTAGCGCTCCACGCCACCTCTCGCGCCGACGAGGAGAAGCTGGGTTCTGCACTGCAGCGGCTGGTCGCCGAGGACGTCACGATGCGCCTGGAACACAATCCTGAGACCCATCAGGTGGTGCTCTGGGCCATGGGGCCGGCGCATGTGGACAAGCTGCTCAACGCCTTGCGGGAGTCCTGGCACATCCATGTCCAGGTGGAGCCGGTGCGTACCTCGCTCCGTGAAACCTTCATCCGTCCCACAACGGCGCAAGGGCGGCTCGTCAAACAATCAGGCGGACATGGCCAGTACGCGGTTTGCATGATGGAGATCGAGCCGCTGGAGCGCGGTGCTGGGTTCGAGTTCACCGAACGTGTTGTCGGTGGAGCGGTGCCTCGACAGTTCATACCATCGGTGGAGAAGGGCACTCGGAACCAACTGGCCAAGGGCGTGCTCGCCGGCTATCCGCTGGTCGATATCCGCGTGACGCTGGTCGATGGCAAGGCGCACTCGGTCGACTCCTCAGACATGGCATTCCAAACGGCAGCGGCGATTGCGCTCCGCGAGGCGGCAAACGAGTCGACTGTCGCGCTGCTTGAGCCGATCGACAAGGTGGAGATCACTGTCGGTGAGGACTCGGTCGGGGCGGTGCTGGCGGATCTGCGCGGCCGCCGCGGTCAGGTCCATGGCACCGAAACGGCCCCTGACCTGCCCGGATATGCCGTCATCCACGCCGAAGTGCCGGCGCACGAGTTGAGCCGCTACCCGATCGATCTGCGCTCGGTTTCCCATGGCACCGGCACTTTCAAGCGCTCGTTCGTGCGCTATGACTACATGCCGGCAGCACTGGCCCGTGAGGTTGTCTCTGCCTGATTGATCGTTTCGACGGCTGTGATGAAGACGTCCGGGTTTAGGGTCGCCCCGCGGCCGTTCTGACGGCTGTGATGAAAGACGTACGGCTCGGGGCGCTCGAGAGCAGCCGTTTCAACAGCTGTGATTAAGACGTACGGCTATGGGGGTGATCACATCGACCTCGTGGCTGTTCGCCGCGAACTTCCGGTGCTGGACCGCTACGCCTACTTGAACACCGGCACCTTTGGCCCGCTCCCGCGCACGACAGTGGAGGCCATGCAAACCGTGGAGCGCCGTGAGCTGGAGGAGGGCCGGTCGAGCCGAATGTACCTCCAGCGAGTCCTGTACGAGCGCGAGCTGCTCCGCGCTGAACTCGCTGGCCTACTGCGTACACAACCGGAGCGAGTCGCCCTCACCAGCTCGACGACTGAAGGATGCAACATTGTGCTGCGCGGACTCGGCATCGCGCCGGGCGACGAGGTCGTTACCACTGATTCGGAGCACCCTGGGCTCTTCGGTGGGCTAGTCGCTTCCGGCGCCACGCTCCGGATCGCGGCAATCCGTGAGCGTCCCACCGTCGAAATCCTGCCGGCGATCCAGGCGCAGATCACGCCGCGGACCCGACTCATTGCTATCTCTCATGTCTCGTGGCTGGATGGCGCCGTCCTGCCGGTCCGCGAGCTGGCCGGGCATGGTGTTCCAGTACTTGTTGACGGAGCGCAGGGCGCCGGCGCAATCCCTGTCACTGTGGAGGAGCTTGGCGCCGACTACTACACAGTGTCGGCACAGAAGTGGCTCCTCGGACCGGGCGGAACCGGGGCGCTTTATATCGCCCCGTGTCGGCTTGACGACTGCCGCGTCACTTTCCCGTCGTACCTCTCCTGGAAGCATCCCCACTACGAGTTCCGCGATGGGGCCCGTCGCTTCGACAGCTCGTGGACTCCGGCCGCGTCGATCGCCGGGCTCCAAGCCTCGCTCTCATTCGCAGCGAAGGCGGGTGAAGAGCGTTTTATAGGAGCCCACCGAGCGGCTGAGCGCTGCCGCACGCTGCTTCTCGAGCACGGCGCGGACGTCATTACCGAGCCTGACCAGGCGACTCTGGTCTCCTGGCGGGCCGAGGACCCGCAGGCTCTCGTCGACCGGCTGGCCGAACAGGGCGTTGTCGTCCGTGACCTTCCAGGCACTGGTCTGGTTCGCGCGTCTTGCGGCTACTGGACGAGCGAGGACGACCTCGAACGACTCATTCGAGGGCTTTAGCCCTCACTCACGAGCCGACCGATCACCAAACGGCCAGCTCGATCCTGCCGGAAACCGTGGGCAAACTACGCTGCTCAATCGATTCAGATAACCGCTTCGCCTGCAGTTACTTCAGGGGGGCGGACGAACTGGAGGGTCGGATATCTCTGACCGGTCTGCCTTCGATGGTCGTTGTCACGACCAATCGCTGACAAGGAGCGTGAGATATTGTTACCCGGTAGAAAATCTCGCATTCTGCAGCGATTATGAGAGTTCTCAGGGACTTCTTCGTTTTCCGGATAACCAGAGACTTGCTCACTGGGCGGCATCCATGGTTATGTCGGTTGTGGCCAAGAAGCGCGCCACAAATCTGAAAGTTCATTCGAAAGGGTGGCGCGCTCGTGGCGAACACCTCTCTTTCTGTCATCCCTACTCATCAGCCCTCGGCTCGTGAGGAGCTTGCCGAACGCACTCGCGAATTGCTCATCGAGGCTGACGCTGCCGGCCCCGCCAGGCGGCAACAGATCCTTGACGAGGTAGTCAGCCTACATTTGTGGCTGGCCGAGAAGCTTGCCCGACAGTTCCTGCATCGCGGAGAGGACGAGGAGGATCTCGTCCAGGTTGCGTACACGGGGCTTGTCGAGGCCTGCTTGCGCTTCGATCCTCACCAAGGCTCGTTCGTTGGCTTTGCGGAGCCGACCATCACAGGAGTGCTCAAGCGGCACTTTCGGGATCACGGATGGACCGTCCGTCCGCCGCGCCCGACTCAAGAGCTAGCGTCGATCATCTGGCGACGGTGGCCAACGCTTGTTCAGGAAATGGGTGCGCTCCCCGGCGCACAGGATCTCGCCCAGCAGCTTGGGGCGCCTGTGAGCGCGGTACAGCAGGCCCGCCTGGCGAGTGAGGGCTACACCGCGTCGTCGATCGACTCTGCCATGTCTCGTGGAGTGTGCTTTTGCTCCGCCGAGGCCGAGGACGAGGTCGACCGCACCGAAGCCCGACTCATTGTGGATCGAGCAATAGCACAGCTGGAGGAATCCGAACGCGAGTTGATCTGGCTGCGTTACTTCGAGCAACGTTCGCAGTCCGATATCGCCCACGAACTCGGCATAAGCCAGATGCAGGTTTCGCGGTTGCTTTCTCGGCTCCTGCTCAAGTTGCGCAGCATCATCGGCGCTCCAACCGAACTCGCTGCTGCCTCGTAACCCGTTTCCATAGTTTCCCGGCACTCTGCACATGTTGCGGTGTGCAGAGTGCCAGGAAATTGCATTCGTGAGTCGCGATCACAAGGGCTGGGCGAGGCCGCCGCGAGCGATGAGATGCCGGTCCGGTGAGCAATGTAGATCCGGCCATGCTCCAGCACTTCCCTATCTTGGGCATGCGTTGCCTACAGCGGCTGCGACCTCGAGAGGATCTGCGGCAGTAAAAATCCTCTGCCGGAGGTGATTGAAAGCGTGCCAGCAGGGCATAATCCCGCCAGCGGCGTCGGCACCGATCCTGCGCGAAATCTGGAGCGGCCTTTCAGCCGTATGGAATGGAGACAAATGCGTCGAAGTGTGCGGGTGAGGCATCGTCGAACGGCCGGTGAACCGATCGAAAGCGTGCATCACGAGGAGTTCCGAAGCCACGACCTCGACGAGGCGCACGCATGGCTTCGAAAGACGTACGCGGACCACGATCTCAAGATTTCGGGAAGCAGCCAGGATTTCATATTTTCCTGCGACATCACGCGGCTCGACGGGATGTCGTTGGGGCGCATGAGGCACTCGATGGCTGTCGAGATCGATGTCTTTGATGGTTTGCGGAATCTCTCGATCGTCGAGCACCGAGGCGGCGGTGCGGTGCAAGTGTCTATCGGGCCCGCGAGTGTCAACTTACGAGCTGGGGAGTGCTTCCTGCTGCCGCCCGACCGGCCGTACCAGGTTACCTGGAACTCTGTCGCCGCAGAGGTGACGACATTATCCTTCGAGGATCTGCAACGTGACGCCTTAAGTCTGGTCGCTCGCGCAACAGTCAATGTCGACTTCGCGCGGCCGACCACACCCGCCGCCGGACGCCACTGGTCCCAGACCATCCGGTATGTCCATAGTTCGGTGAGTAATAGCCCGCTGCTGGCCGCTGCCCCACTGGCCCGCCAGGAGCTGGGCTGGTTGGTCAGTAGTGCAGTCTTGGCGTGCTTTCCCAACTCGACGCTCGATGCGGCGTCGCCCAACTACGCAGGCGATACGCCACAGCCGCTGCGGCGTGCGCTGGATTTCATCGACGAACACGCCGGCGAAGCGATCACCCTTAACGAGATCGCCGTAGCCGCTAACCTCAGTCCGCGCGGTCTGCAGGCGGCGTTCCGTCGGCATCTGGATACGACGCCATTAGCGCGGCTGCGGAGTGTTCGGATGGAGCGCGCCCACCGGGATCTGCAGAACGCCGAACCCGATAACACGAGCGTGGCCGCGCTGGCCGCCCGCTGGGGATTCACCCACCTTGGCCGTTTTGCCGTCGAGTACCGCAGGCGCTACGGCAGTTCCCCCAGCCAGACGCTGCACGGCTCATTCGCCTGAGCGTCGGGTATCAGAGCACCTCGGTCGGGAGCCGCCCGGTGGACACTAGCCGTTGGGCCACGTCACCGATCTTGCTCTGGGTGTCACGGGCCGCCCTGCGGAGTCGGTTGAAGGCGGTCATCGAATCCAACCCATCGCGAGCCATCAAGTAGCCGACACCGCGCTCGATGATCACCCGATAGTCCAACGCATACTGCAGCTGGGCTGCCAGTTCCCCGGCATTTTGGGCTGTTACGGCTGCGGAAAGAGTGGATTCGACGACGTCGCGGTAGCGACCTAGTGCTTGGCATTCGTCGTCCCGCCAGACGTGCGGTCGATCATAGAACACATCAAGAGTGCCGACGGTAACCGCACCGAGGCGCACCGGCAGGCCGAGCACCGCGCGTACCCCATGCGGCAGCAGCGCCCTGGCAAGGTCGGGCCAGCGCGGCTCCGCGGTTACGTCAGTGCTTGCCACTACAGCATTGTTGACGAACGCTTCAGTGCAGGGACCTTGTCCGGTCTCGCTTTCCGCTACTTCGAGCATGCGGCCTGGGCCGTCGGATGCGGCCACATAGCGCGGGATGTTCTGCTCATCGGCCAGCATGATGCCGCTGCCGGCAACGCCGAAGAGGTCCACGCATGCCTCGGTCACATGTCGTAGACCCTCCACCACACTCGCGCCCGGTTGACCGAGTGTGGCGAGCCGGCGCAGGCTAGCAGCGAGGGCGTCTGGATCAATCGCCATGGGTGGAACTCCGCTTTCCGAAATTGCGCTGGGCATCGGCTCGATCATGGTCTACACGGGCAGACCTGGTCGAGCCGGATCATCGCTGGTGTTCTTTGATGGGCCGGTGCCCGTCCTCCGGGGTCGGGACGAGGCGTACGCCGTCGGGCAAGTGCTTCTCAATCGAGCTAAGAATCTCGAACTCGATGGGGTCAAGCCGTCCGCAGTGCGCATCGATCACAGCTTGGGCAATCACCCGAACCTTGACATGCCCGTTCTGCGAGAGGCGCACCATCAGCGACCAGGCCCGCTCGGGACTGATCCCGAACCGCTGCGCAAGCAATCCGGTCGCCACACCGATCTGCTGTCGCCGGGCTAGCGCATCCCTGAGTTGTGCAATTTCGGCCTCCAGCTCGGCCATGCGGGAACTAGTGTCTGGGCTCACGGCAACCAAACCAACCCCCCCGTGTGCACTGGTTGCGAGACCATGCGTCACCTCGATGACGTCGGGCCGCAGACACAGGGCGGATACCAATAGAGAGCCACTGCGAGTGTAGCCGCCAATCGAAGGGCTGCCGCATGTAAAGGGCGAATCTTTACTTGGCCACCACGCCTCTTGGCAGAAATCTAGGTAAACCTACTTTGCTGTCGCTCTGCACACGTTGCCAGGTGTGTACAGCGCACGGAAGCTGTGTAGTGCTGGAGCTGGCACTGGCCGGTGGCGCGGCTCAGGGACGGCCCCGCAGCATGGCTTCTCAGCTACGGGGCCTGGGCGGCGGCAGGCCTAGGTTCTATTCGCCACCCTGTCTTGCGACTTACCCAATCGGCCGCGAAGCCAACGCCTCAGCTCCGACGAACCTGCGGCCCATTGAATGGTCGGCCCGACTCGGCGTCGGCGGCTCGATGTTGATCATGGTGTGGTATCCGCAGTGGGCGATGTGGCGGCTGCGTTCGATGGATGATGCGGACGCCTTATGGCCCAGCTTTGAGCGCGTGGTGTGCAACCGGTTTCTCATAGACTTTTTCGTTTTTTGGATAGTCAAGAGGTTGCCGCAGAAGGGACCCAGGTGGTTACATCAGAACGTGGCCGAGAAGCGCGCCACGCCCGTAGTTTCTTTACGAAGGGTGTCGCGCGCATGGTGGTGTCTGAAGTACACCTAGCTTCTCCTACCCAGACCACACGCGAAGAGCTCTCAGAAAGTACCCGGGACCTCCTTATCAC
>JBKOZG010000194.1:0-3057 GCA_046725775.1 Actinomycetota bacterium
GCCTAGATCAGGCATCCCAGCGGTCAGCAGCCTCCGGCCGGTCACGCTGCGAATGTCCATCCTGTCGATCCGCGCGCTCACAGCCTCCACGGCGGGTAGCAGTCCAAGCCGGTCCAAAACCGCCATGCCGTTCGGCTGCAAAGCCAAGGCGGCGCCAACCTCAGAGGGTCGCTCCGCCCGCTCCACAAGCGTCACCCGCGCCGCAACCCGCCTAAGCACCAAGCTGGCCGTCAGTCCGCCAATTCCGGCTCCCACTACAACCGCGTGGTCCACAGACCACACCGTAGATGCAGTCGACGACCACGAAACGGGCAGTCGTCATCGCCGGCTGTACGAATCTCGGCATGAATGAGGAGCAGCCGACGCAAGGCGGCGAATTCTCTTGCGCCACGAAGCCCGCCATTTGCATTCCACCGAGTGTTTCCGCTTGTTACCGGCGTTCCCACCGGAGAAGACCTTCCAGAGACCTGCCCGCCGAGAGCATGTGTTTCGACGTGGAGCACGTTCCGGTTAGCGGTCCTTCTATGACGGCATGGACCCAGCAGACTCCTCGGTGGCGCGTGCGGCCACAGTCAGCCGCGGTTGTGCTTGCTCCGCCAATCCGTCGCCTGGTAGGGATCGGTGATTTCTCGCAGGATTGTCAGCGCCTCCCGAAGCGGTGCAGTCCTGGTCCTGCCGAGATACACGGTCCACCGCGTTCCGTGCCCTCACCGCGTACCGCCGGGTCGAGCCGGAAGACTGGGTGGTGGTGTTCGGCTGCGGTGGTGTCGGGCTTTCGGCGATCATGATCGCCCGGGCCCTGGGTGCCCGGGTGATCGGTGTGGACCGCTCGGCGGCGGCCCGGGCGCGGGCGGCCGAATTGGGTGCGGTAGCGATCGACGTAGCCGAGACGTCCACCGCCATTGCCGAGCTGACCGGCGCCGGCGCCCACTTGACCGTCGATGCAGTGGGCTCGGCGGCGACGGCGCTGGCCGCGGTGAACGGTCTGCGCCGCGGCGGCCAGCACGTTCAGGTCGGATTGATGCTCGACGCCGACGCCTTAGCCCCCTTGCCGTGGGAACTGCTCGTGGCCCGGGAGTTGCGGGGTCGCCGGCTCGCACGGAATGTCGGCGGCGGACTATCCGGCCATGCTGGCGATGATTACCGACGGCCGGCTCAATCTACGAGAGCTGATCGCCGAACGCATACAGCTCGAAAAGGCGGGCGCGGCGATGATGGCCATGGAGCCGGTGGCCCCGCGTGCCGGGATCACCGTCGCCGTCTCCGACACCGGCGGTTGATCACCCAGCCACCGCACGATGAGGTCGGCAGGTACGAAGTGCAGTGCTCGGTCGGCCAAAAGCGAGACGAATCGGCCGGCCCGTGTACTCCAGACTGTGATCGTCGTCCGGCAGGGGCGATTGACGAAGCTGGGGTGGACGGCGTCAAACACGGCGCCGCGCCTGCCAGAGTGAACAAGGTCAGGGTGCCGCAGGCCCACGGCTTAGCGGGACGGCAGGCGGAATAGTCAGGCTCCTCGGCTTACGCAGTGGAGGTGGGCGTCAAGCCCCGGACCGAACTGCGCCAACCGGTGGGCTTATCGGTGCTGATCCACCCCCCGAAGGTGGGCGAACCGTTACGTTTTGGATTCTCGATGGAATTGCCGGTCCGCCGGTGCAACAAGATCGACTGGCTCTCGTTGAGCAGTGGGCGCGATCGGCCCAACGCACCCCGGGGAGCCGGGTCACGATCAACGACCACCGTGCTCGTGCCGTGTGGTCGTGAGCTCAGCCGACCGGCCGTTCAAAGGTGACGAGGATACCTTCGACCCCGCCCGGCCCGACGCGGCCCTTAACTTCGACGGCGGTGATCGCCTTGAGTTGCCAGCCCTGAGCAGCATGCTCGTTGAGCACCTTCTCGAGCTTGTCGCCGGACATCTTGCCGCCCATCATGCCCTCGCGGAGCTCGACCACCGTGTACTGGTAGCGGTTCGCCATGCGACGACCATAGTTCGCTTGACGGTGCCAGTCAGCGGGCGGCTGCTGGAACCGTCCGCTTCTGCCGGTTACTCAATCCAGTTAGTCGAGGGTGACGCCTCCAAGACGGTGGAGAGCTCACCCAAGACTGGAGAGGCCTAGGACCCCTATCGTGAAGGACTCACCAACACGAGACTGGGTTCGTGCAGCAATCCGTCGCAACGAGGAGCACGCCGTGACCATCCGCATCTTCAGGCCGACCATCTATCCGGGCAAAGAGAGTGAATTCGATCGTTTCTCCGCAACACGGCCTTACCGCTGGTATCGCAGCAGTCAGGGCTCATGGCGCAGCATGTGGGCAAGCCACGCGATCCGTCCTCCACGGAGTATCTGTACGTCACGGTTTGGGAGAACGTCGAGTCGATCCAAGCATTCGCTGGGGAGCGTTGGGAGGAGGCGGTGATCACCCCTGACGAGGAGCACCTACCCAAGGACACCTGGATCGGACACTACGACGCCATCCGGACAGACTGAGAAGTGCAGTCCAAAAGTCTGCACCAGCGTCAGCGACACAGGCTTGCGGAATGCGTGTTCGAAAACCCGAGTGGACCGGTATGCGGGCGGCGGCCGCCGGAGTGCCCGGACTGAACCGCTATCGGGAACCCCGGGTCTGGTGGAGGCATGGATCCCACGACGCGGTGGCGCGCCTCGAGGCTCAAGCGGGTGCTCGGCTCACCACGTTCGAGTGAAACTGCCAACACCGATGCAAATGTGGGGAGGACTATCGCTGTCGTCCTCGGCGGCACTGAGCATCGGTGAGGCTCTCGGCGCCGTGCACAGTCGCGTGTTTGGAAACCTGCCAGATCCCGTGTTCTAGGCAAAGCGGCAGCCAAGCGCCGCCGCGCTCACGAAATCCAGTTCATCGGGCAGCCGGACAAGATTGACGTCAGCGACCCGAACGACGACGCGTTCAGCGAACGAGCCCGGGTGGCTGAACCCCGGCTGGGTTTGATCGGGACAGATCTGCGCATCACCGGCCCGGCACCAGTCGCACCGCCCGCAACCGTTGACGAATGGCGCGGTCACCCGGTCACCCGGCGCG
>JBKOZG010000364.1:0-7284 GCA_046725775.1 Actinomycetota bacterium
CAACCCAGCCTCTATGAGCTCGGGCAGATCGATCGAGATCGCTACACCATCTTGGGAATCGAGCTGAGCGTAGACGGTCCAGCGACTGCAGCTGTTTATGCGTTCGACCGTCTCGAGCATTCGGTTGCTCGGCTGGAGGAGATTGTTGAGCTAGGCCTGAACCGCGGTGAGATACCTGTCGTCCGGTTCGACCTTCCCGAAATCGACGCCGGAGTCTTTATCAGGCAAGCATTCAGACGGATCTCCGTCCAGTTGGTCAGACAAGATCTACGCGACCAGGTCCTCATGGTCAGCGAACCAAGCTCAACCCAGGCCGACGAGGCACGTGGCAGCAAACCGCTTTGAGCACCGCTCCCGCAAACCCCGGATCGCCGTACGGCATCGGCACCATCATCATCGCTTCAGCGCGACCACCGGGCTTGGCGGCGACGCGAGCAGCTGGTCGGTAGATCTGCATCATCTGGCCCACTCGCCGTCGAATCGAGCGGCGTCCGCGGGGCGGCGTTAGTCGTTGCCTGGATCCGGTATAGGCCCGGACGCACCCGGCTCTGGCTCAGCTGCGGTTCCGTTTCGCGTCATTGCAATCCGTCTCCTTCCGCAGCCGCACTGGCATATTCCAACCGCGTGGGAGACCGGAAACCCGCCACCTGTGAGCTGTCTCTGAGCGGAACTGGCCTCATGCCGGGTCGTCAGATGTGCCGCTGCGCGCGCGGTGGACTAGCCAGATACCAAACGCGACTTCGCCAACCATGATCGCGGCCAGCAGCGCCCGATCTAGGGTGCCCATCGGGATCGCGATCAGCCCGAGCAGCGAATGTGCAGGCAAGGCACCAGCGACCAGGGCCGCAGTGTGAGTGGCCGACCAGCCCGTATTGCTTGACCACCGGCGGCAGATGATGCTGGCCGCAGCTAACAGGACGAGTGCAAGAACCGGCGCCAGCCAGGCGAGCCGGTCCGGCAGGTACGCCGAGTGCGGGGCACCAGGCAGTCGCCACAGCAGCGCGAAGTAGCCGGCGACACTAACCGCACCCAGGACCATGAGCAGCCAAGGCCGCGGCGGCACCGGGCGGTCGAGGCGCACCCTCGGATGCCTGCTCAGTCCGCCGATGATGAGGCCCGTAGCAATCGCTGCGACGACAATCAGGTGCGGAGCCGAGTTCACATGCTCGGGATCCATCCAGATCAGGGCCAGCCGGATCACGCCCAAGCCGAGCACCAGAGCGATTGCCCAAGCCACGATTCCGCGCGTCCGCAGGTACGGCTCAGCCTTAAGCCGCGGAAAGATCAGGTCGACGATGGCGACTGGCACCACAATGCTGAACACGGCATGATAAGGCAGCACCCAGAGGCTGTACGCGGTATGGAACCCGAGAAGCTGTGGGGCCCAATCGGCCACGGGGTAGAGCGTGGTACTGGTCAGGCTGCCGAGGGCCAGCCCTTCTTCCACCAGTCCAAACGCCAACCCCAGCGCCAGCATGGAACCCACTCCAAGGCGCCTGCGCCGGACGGCCTCTCGGATCAGCAGTGCAGCAGCGCTGTAGATGTAGCCGAAGAACAGCAGCATCCAGGCCTTGCTGACAGGGAGTGATCCGAGAGAGATTTCCGCGATCAGTGGGGCTGCGACGGCCAGCGTGAGAGCCGCAGGCCAGCGCCGTACGGTTGACGGGACAGCCGTAGCACGTGAGGGCTTGACAGTTGTTGACATGGCCCCAAGCGTGGCTTCCGGCATTGTCGCTCCACATCGGTCAGCCGGCGATGATGGCCTAGGCCTTCGACGATGGGAATACCAACTTTGGTCGGTGGTGGGCTTCGGATCATCCGGCCTAGGGTCGAAACGTGGAGTCTGGCGTGCCCTGTCCACGGCCGGTCAGTCGCCGGCTGGTCATCGGAACCACGGTCGCGATCAGCGGGCTCGTGCTGATCACCCTCGTTTCGGAGTATGTGCAGGGAGAGATCCGCTGGCTCCGTCTGATCGTTGACGTCCTCCTGGGTGGCTTGGCGTGTGTGCTCACTCCGATGTTGCTGCGCCGACCGCTCCCCGTGGCAATGATCATGGTCGCCTTGGCCGCAGTCTCCCCGGCTGCGACTCCTCCAGCCACCCTGGCGTAATCGTGGTGGCACAGCGCCGCCCGCTCGAAGACGCGCTCGGTGTCGCCATCCTCGGGGTGATCGCTCACGCCATACAAGGCGTGCTTAGGCCACTAGGTGGACTGTCGTACGGCTGGTGGTTGATCTTGGACGTGGTCGCGCACGCGGCACTGGTCGCGATCGGAGCAATGATGCAAGCGCGGACGAATTTACTCGCGTCCTTGGTACTGCGGGCGCAGCGGGCAGAAGAGGAGCAGGAACGTCGCATCGCCGAGGCGCGTGCTGCAGAACGTGCTCGCATCGCCCGTGAGATGCATAACGTTCTCGCCCATCGGCTTTCCCTGGTTGCGACCTACGCAGGGGCACTTGAGTTTCGTCCGGATGCTTCGCCAGAGAAGCGCGCCGAGGCTGCTGGCGTGGTTCGGGCCGGAATCCAGCAGGCGCTCGATGAACTGCGCGAGGTCATTTCGGCGCTCCGGGAGGACTCCGATGATCACGATGGTCCCGGGCCCCAGCCCACAGCAGCGGACTTGCCGCGGCTGATCGAGGAGTGCCGCTCCGCCGGTACGGATGTGAAGGTGCAGGGGTCGCTTACTGAGCTGTCGGGCCTGCCGCCGATGAGCGGACGGGCGGCGTACCGGCTCATCCAGGAAGGCTTGACCAACGCCCGTAGGCATGCACCGGGACAACCGGTCACGCTGACGGTCTCCGCCAACGGCGCTGACACTGCGTTGATCGAGATCCGCAACCCGACGATGGAATCGATGTCAGTGCCCTCGAATAGAGGCGCCGGCATTATCGGCATGACCGAGCGGGTACGGCTGGCTGGCGGGCGACTCGACCACGGCCTTGAGAACGGGGAATTCTATCTGCGGGTCGCGCTCCCGCGAAGGCCATGATGAGCAGCCCTGTCCGGGTTGCGATCGTCGATGACGACGCGCTGGTCCGAGCGGGTCTGATCATGATGCTGGATGGCGTCCATGGCATCTCCATCGTCGGCGAGGCGGCAGATGGCGATCAGGTGATGCAGCTCGTCGACGCGCATGCACCAGACGTGATCTTGATGGACATCCGGATGCCGAGAGTCGACGGGATCGCGGCAACCGTTAGGGTGCGGCGGCGACCAAATCCTCCCGAAGTCCTGGTACTCACCACCTTCGACACCGATGATCATGTAGTACGCGCTCTGCGCGCCGGGGCCAGCGGATTCCTGCTCAAGGACACTCCGCCAGCCAAGATCGTCGCCGCGATCCACGCTGTAGCCGACGGTGAACCCGCGATCTCACCGCAGGTCATGCGCCGGCTCATGGATCGCGTTGCGGTGGCAGCCGATCAACATCAGAAGGCCCAAAATCGACTCAAGGCGCTTACCGAGCGAGAGGTGGAGGTTGTGCGGGCCGTAGCGACCGGCCACTCGAACGCCGAGATTGCGACGGCTTGCTCCGCTGACGCGGACCAGTTCGTCGCAGCAGTCGCCGAGATCGACCGCAACCTCCAGGAGCGGGCCGAGGAGATCGTACGCACCCGTGAGAGAGTCGCTTGACTTAGCACTGGTGATCGTTTGTTCATTCTCCGGAGGTTGCTGACTGCCTTGATCAACTGAGAGAACTCGGCGTAAGCGAGCGCACCGTGCAGATGGAGCGCGACATCTGGATCCTCCTGCAGTCGATCTCATCCGCAGACGCAGCCATTTGGATCGCGGACAAGCGCGAAGCGATCGGGACCACAACACCTCGAGACGCTAACGGGTCGGGTGGGATGCCGCTGCGACGGCCGGGACGCTACCTGCCGCGGCCGTCCTCTTCACTCGAGCCCGGCATCGTGGGCTAGCAGCGCGATCTGGGTCCGGTTGTCCAAGCCAAGCTTGCTGAGAATGCTGCTGATGTGAGCCTTCACGGTGGCGACGCTCATGAACAAATCTCCGTAATGCGGGCAAGCGGCCTGGCGTTTTCGGCGAGCAAGTCGCGTTCCCCGAACAACGAGATCAAGCCGACCGATCCGCACAGGACGCTGAGGCACCGGGAAGTCGATCCGGCGACCATCACCTGAAAGCTCGAGCGCGAAGAGGTCGATTCGGAGCACAATGGACGGGCGGATGGCGCGGCGAGTGGGTATTCACCGGCAGCCGGGAATGTACCGCGGGCGAGTATCGAGATCTCCTCCATCGCGCAAGGCTCAGACTCATCAAGACCACCCCCAACTCCCACACCCTTCAGCATTCTCGAGGCCACATCTGCCCAAGTTCGCGGAGGTTCTGTGTACATGGAGATGGAGACTGCAGACAGATAGCTGACGAAACGGCCCCGAACTTTGCGCCCGCAGGGCCACGCTCGAGCATGGATGCGACCACGCCGAATCAGGATCTACGCTGACTGACATGGCGTCGGAGGTGCACGCCAACCGCCTGGGATGGCCCAGTGTCGTGGCTGTCACTGCGCCACCCCTACTGCTGGCAGGGCTCGGCTTGACCCATCCGAACGACCTGACCGGGACCTCGGCCCGGTGGTGGACGAGCCTGCACATCATTCTGGTTCCGCTGTTCCCGCTACTCGGGGTCAGCCATTGGGTCCTGCTTCACAGACGACCGGGCGTAATCGCCTGGATCGGCCGCGTGGCGGCCTTCTTGTACATCGCGTTCTACGCCGTGACTGACCACATCGCCGGCATCGGCAACGGCGTGGTGATGCAGCAGTCTGGCGCATCCAGCACCTCGGAACGTCCCGAGATCGGCTGGCTCTTCGACGTCGCCAACGATGTCGGCGGCGCGGGTACGTGGGCTTTGGCGTTCGCGGCGGTCGCGACCGCAGTGGTGGCAGCTCGCGACGGCGGTCGGCGTGCGCTGCCCGGCGGCCTGCTCTTGGTCATATCGAGCGGGTACTTCGCGATCGCCGGAGTACACATCTACTGGCCGCGCGGAGTCCTCACGATGCTGCTGATGGCCCTCGCCTTCGGTTGGGTCGCCTTAACAGTGCCCCCGGCCGGGTTGGTTCGGCAGCCGACCGCCGCAGGGCGAGAGCCGCCTACCAAGGCGTAGTGGCTGCACACCGAGAACGCTCCGGCGACCTTAGCCAGTGAGCGACTCCTGGCCAGGAGCCGTGATCACTAGGTAGCGCTGGCCTGGCCGCCGGACTGCGGCGCAGCGGTGGCGACATGGGGTCTATCTGTTCAGTCGCGGGCGTTATTACCTCCACCTGGGAATGCGTGAGGCGCCGAGGAAAGAGTCGCGCTGCCGGTCGCCATTGGACACGCGGCTTGCGCTTCGCCGACCTGGCCAGACCCAACTCGCTGCCGACCTGGGCGATCGGCTGGCCACGCTCCACAACATCACCGACCGCGACCCGGACGCTTTACCGCTTGAGACGGGCGAACATCACATAACGCTGGCCACCGAGGTCGAGGACAACGCAACTGCCCTCCAGGTGCGGGGCGTCGTTGGTACCGATCGGCAGGTCGGGCAGGGGTGTCGGCGAGATCGGTGATGATTCCGTCGCCGGGGCGCGAGCACCGGCTGGCCGATCGCCAGGTGTGAGGTGGCTGTTGGAAGTCGCCGCTGAAGCTACGCCCGTTTTGGACCTGGATGACGTCAAGGGCGTCGGCCTGTTCCGGTCCGATGACGGGAAGACGGCGCGGTTAGTGGGCGCTGATGAGGGTGCGAACTCTACGCGGGACTTGATCCCTCCCGTGGTCGAGCCAGCCATGTCGGCGAAGTCGCTCGTGGCATCCTCGACCCAGACGCAGTCGCCGTGGCCATGCTATTCGGCTCCGCCGGTGTCACGAACGGCGGCCAGTGGCCCGATACGACCTGGGTGACACACGGCGCCGACGAGCCTGGGCTGGCGGCGTAAGTATGAGCTGATCAGCCGGCCGTCGAAGCGCGATCCGGGATGATGTCGTCGTGCCTTAACTCGTGCCTTACCGGAGTGGCAACACCGGGCTCACACCGCTAATCAGTGTTACCCGCTGGCATTGGGAATGATGGTGCCAAAATGTGACTTGACTAGGTCTGATACGTGTTTCCCCTAGTGAAGACGATCTTACAAGAGGGCGATCGAAAGCCCGGCAGAGGCGGATCATCGAGTTGCACGAGGCCGGTGGGATCTCGGCGGGGAAGGCGCCGCGGGCCAGAAACTACGACGAGGTCGCAGATTTGGTTGCCAAACGGGTCACGGACACGTTGGGTCGGATCTCTGCCAAGCGGTTGCTACCCGCAGCGCGTGCAGCGGGCTATGGCGGGTCGGCTCGGAACTTCCGACGTTTGGTCGCCGACGCCAAGAGAACGTGGCGGCAGGAGCATCCGCGGGGTCGCCGGCCGGGGGTCTGGCCACCCGGGGAGACGTTGATCATCGACTGGGGTGTCTTGGACGGGGTGCACGTATTTTGCGCGGTGCTTGCCTGGTCTCGGTTCCGGTTCGTTCGGTTCGCCGCGGATGAGAAGGCGAGTACGACGCTCGGCTTGTTGGCCGAGTGCTTCGAGGTCCTCGGCGGGGTCCCGAAGGTTGTGCTGGCTGACCGGATGGGCTGCTTGAAGGCCGGTGTGGTCGCCAACGTCGTCGTGCCCACACCCGACTACGTGCGGTTCGCCACCCACTACCGGTTCCGGCCCGACTTCTGCCAGGCCGCCGATCCGGAGTCGAAGGGAATGGTGGAGAACCTGGTCGGATATGCCAAGGACGACCTGATGGTCCCGCAGGCGCCGTTTAGCGATCTGGTCGCTGCGAACGAGTCGGCTGGCTCGTGGTGTGTCGAGGTCAACGCTGCTACCCATTCGGAGATCTGCGCGATACCGGCTGAACGGCTGCAGATTGAACGGGGCCTGCTCGCGGCGTTGCCGTCGCTGCGACCTGACTTCGGTGCGAAGCCAACGACGAGGAAGGTCGACAAGCTCTCCTGTGTCCGGTTCGCCTCGGGCCGCTACTCGGTCCCGAACCGGCTGATCGGGCGCACCGTCACGGTGCTGGTCGAGGACAAGACGCTGCAGGTGATCGAGCCGACGGCATGGCCGGTGAGAGGACCCCTTTCGCTCACTGTGACCCAGTCAGCGCACAGGGCCCCCGAACCACCTCCGCCCACAGGCGATACCTCATGATGAGAGCGCGGCTACGGCTGGGCAAGAGCGCCGCAGATCACCTCTTCGTACCGCTTAAGGCCGTGCTCGAAAAACGTTGGTGGGTCGCTGCTGAAATCGCCTTTGAAGAC
>JBKOZG010000263.1:0-5421 GCA_046725775.1 Actinomycetota bacterium
CGACCTGGCCAGCGCCACCATTTCAGGTCGGCCCCATCGGCGGAGGAGTCACCATCACCTTTGTTTGTCCCCGAGGTGTCCCCGAGCCGCGCTGTGCGGTTCCGGTTCATGCTTGACCATCGGGTTCCGGTAGCTGGTTGACGGTTTCAAGACGCGGTTCCGGTTCCTGCGCGACAGTCGTTCCGGTAGGTGCTTGACACTTTGTCCTGCCTGGGGGCTGTTGTGGTGTCGTTCGGTGGGTTCTTTCGTGGTCTTCAGACTGCGGAAGGAGCCGGTGATGCTGGTGGAGTTGAGGGTGGCCGAGCAGCGGTATCGGGCGGTGTGTGAGGTGCTGGACGGGGCCTCGGTGACCGAGGTGGCCCGCCGGTTCGGAGTGTCGCGGCAGAGTGTGCACGTCTGGTTGAACCGGTATGCCGCCGAGGGTGGTCTGGGCGGTTTGGGTGATTTGTCGTCGCGGCCGCATTCGTGTCCGCATCAGATGAGCCCGGCGACCGAGGCGCGGCTTGTGGAGATTCGGCGGTCGCATCCGGTGTGGGGTGCGGACCGGATCCGCTACCAGCTGCAGCGCGACAAGATGGTGCCGGTGCCGGGGGGGCCAGTGTTTATCGGGCGCTGGTGCGGCATGGTCTGGTGGCGGCGGAGCAGCGGCGGCGCCGTCGGGCGGACTATCGCCGCTGGGAGCGGGGCCGGCCGATGGAGCTGTGGCAGATGGATGTGGTCGGCGGCTTCCATCTCTGTGACGGGGTGGAACTGAAAGCGGTCTCCGTGATCGATGACAACTCCCGGTTCGCGGTGTCGGCGAAGCTGGTGCCACGGGCCACCGCGAAGCCGGTGTGCGATGCATTGTTGGCGGCGCTGCGGCGGCATGGCGTGCCGGATCAGATCCTTACTGACCGGATCTGCGCCGAGAACGGTATCCGGCATCTGCTCACCGCGCCCCGATCTCCTACCACCGCAGGGAAAGTGGAGCGCTGGCACAAGACCCTGCGGGCCGAGTTCCTCCGCATCCATGATCGCCGCCACGCCACCGTAGAGGAGCTGCAGGCCGCGTTGGATGCCTGGGTCGAGGAGTACAACACGATCCGGCCGCACCAGGCGTTGGGGATGCGGCCACCGATCGAACGGTTCCAGCTCGCGCCGCACATCTGTGCCGCTGAGGTGCCGGTGGTTGACCCGATCGTCACCTCCGCGCAGCCCGGCGTTCAGCCGGCGATGCGGCTGCACGGGGTGCAACGCTGGGTGGACCGACACGGTGTGATCCGGTTGGCCGGGTTCTCCTACCGGGTGCCGATCATTCTCGCCGGGGAGCCCGTGGAGGTAGTCGTCGCGGATCATCTGGTCAAGGTGTTCCACCGCGACGTGCTGGTCGCTGAGCATGTACAGCGCCGCAAACCCGATACCGAAGCCAAGGAGCCGGTGCAGGGCCGCCGGACCGCCCGGCAGGCGACTAGCGGGTTGACGGTGACCCGGGTGACGGACAATAGCGGGTCGATCTCGTTCGCGGGCAGCTCCTACCGGGTCGGCAACGCATGGCGCAGGCAGCGTGTGCAGGTCTCGATCGTGGCCGGCTCGGTGCAGCTGGCCTGCGACGGCCAGATCGTCCGGGTCCACCCAATTCGGCACGACCGATCCAAAGAGCATGGCGCGTTCGCCACCCCGAACGGGCGGCCCCGCCACCGACAGGATGCGCCGGCCGGGGTTGGCGTCAAGGCCACGCCGCTGCGCGGTCGGCCTGCCGGCCGAGCCCTGACCCCAACCCCTCAACCCGGCGCCAGAGGCAGCGGCGCGGAACCGACCCACCCCGCAGTCCAAGATGATCATGTCAAGGAGGTACCGGAACTGATTCGTCAAGCGGGTACCGGAACTTGACACACCGTTCGGTCTGGGTCGGCCGCGTCTAATCACCATTCGCTGGGCGTCAGGCGAGCTGCCGACAAGTCAACTGTTGTAGTCACATCACCATTCTTCTTTGTCTGAGCCAATTTCCTGTCCGTCCCTGCCGGCGGGAAACATCGCTTGGTACCCGACCGTCTGACTGCCACCCGACGTCTCTTCCGCCAGGACTCGCTGGCCGCGAGGCAATGGCACGGGTCTGCACGTCTCCTTGGCCCGCCCAGACCTGCATCGGCGGATTAGCGTCGGCGCCCTGGTTGACGTGGCCCCGGAACTAGATGAGGTTCGCGCGGCTGAGCTGACGGGTCATTCTCGCGACCGTCCTCGCTATTGGGTTGCCCCTTCGAGCACGGGTTGCAAAGCACATTGGTCGCGATCGCCTAGCTGAGCGGCTGGGCGTGGACGCTGCGGCGGCGAAGCAGACGTACACGGCTGACTTTGGTCTGCGCGGGATGTACCACCGATGCGGCGATCTCGTCGGCGTCATTCGCCGATGGAGGCTTGCTGACGTACTTCAAACCTGTTCGGGTCGCCGGCTGAGACCTTGGCAGGGATCATGAAGGCCATTGGCCGACCCAGACAGCCCTCCTCTTGTTCCCACGGTGCAGGGTACCGCCCGGCTGCCTGGCGCGGGTCCGCGGTCACGGCACACTGAGTCGGCATTGTCAGCAGCTGAGGGACCTAGCTGTCGCCCGGCCGATGAGCAGGCAGTACCGCCCGCGCGGCCTATCGGCGACAGAAGGAACAGCAGGTACGGCGAAGCGAGAGGCGGCTAGTCGGGCGGGATGTTCTGGTTGAGACGGAACACATTGTCTGGGTCGTATCTGCGCTTTAGCGCCTTCAGCCGATCGAACTTCGCCGGACCGTACGCCTGCCGGACCCGTTCCTCACCCTCGTCCATCATGAAGTTCACGTACATGCTGGATTGGTACGGGGCGAGCGCCGACCAGTACGTTCGCGCCCAGTCGCGTTCGGCGTCGAAGCCCTCCGCCGTATAGCTGTTGCCGTTGATGTTGAACGTAAACCCGGCGCTGCGCCCAGAGAAGGGGGTCTCGTCCTCGCCGATCCGGGCGACTGCGCCCCCCATCTGCCACAGCGCGATGCTCGAGATAGGTGACACGATCCGCCGGCCGTGCTCGGCAATGATATCGATCACGTCGTCGTTGAGCTCGGCTACCTCGCAGGTCCGGACGTAGTACCACCATCCGTGGGGGAACCCGGGATCGAACATCGACTGATGCACCAGATACGGCTTGGGCTGGCACAGATCCAGCAACGGCGGACCAAACGCTTTGAGCGGGCGCAGCACGCGTTCGCCATCCTCGACCGGCCCTGCGTAGCACGCCGTGACCGCGATAACGTGCCGGCCGACCAGGTCCCTCGGGACGCCCGGCAGGTCCAGGACTCGGCGCTGCACCACGATCGTCATCAGTTCGTCCGAGCAGTCGGCGACCCAATTGCGGTAGAAACGCAGAACCGTCGCCGCCTCCTCCATCGGCCAGAACACCGGTCCCGCGAAGACGTCAGGCCCCAGCGGGTGCAGCCGGAACTCGAAATTCGTCACAATGCCGAAGTTGCCGCCGCCACCCCGCACTCCCCAGAAAAGGTCGGCATTCTCCGTGGCGCTTGCCGTCACCGACTCGCCATCGGCAGTGACCATATCGACCGAAAGTAGGTTGTCGACAGTCAGCCCGTACTTGCGCATGATCCAACCGATGCCGCCGCCCAGCGTGAGCCCGGCGACTCCGGTATGGGTCACGATCCCGGCCGTTACGGCTAGCGCGTAGTTCTGCGTCGCCTGGTCCAGTTCCCCCAGGAGCACCCCGGCCTGTACGCGTGCCGTATGCGCATCCGGATCGACTCGGATCCCCTTCATCAAAGACAGGTCGATCACCATGCCGTCGTCGCAGACGGAATGACCTGGGAAGCTGTGGCCACCGCCGCGGACCGCGACCAGAAGCCCGTGGGTACGGGCGAAACGCAGCGCGGTGGCCACATCAGCCGCATCCGCGCAGCGGGCAATGCTTGCCGGGTACCGGTCGATCGACCCGTTCCAGACACGCCGCTGCGACTCGTAGGAGGCGTCGCCAGGACGAATCAACGTACCTTGAAGACGCGTCTCCAGCGTGGTGAGCACTCGCGGATCGAGAGCATCCTGCCTGGGCCTGAACATCGTCGTCATGGATGCCAGTGTTCGCCACAGAGGCCAGCGCTGTCAGGGACTTGAGTTCCAGTCCTGTTCCGCGATGAGTCGGGTCGGATCGACGATAATGATGCGGTTCCGTTCGGTATGCACCACGCCCGAGGTGCTCAGCTCGCGGAGCACTCGGACAATGACTTCGCGGACCGTACCGACCGCCTCTGCCAGCTGTTGCTGGCTGATCGGGACGACCAATTCCGGCCCGCCCTCGGACGCGAGGTCGAGCAGATGCCGGGCTACCCGCTGGCGAACGGTGGCGAAGGCGCTGCCCGGAACCTCGTATAAGAAACTGATCGCTCGTTCGCTCTGCTCGCGGAGCAAGGCCTGCGTCACGCATATGTCCCGCGCTGCGGCACGACGGGCGACGCCGGGAGACAGCGCCAGCAGCTCGGCGTCCACAAGGGCCTGGACCGCGGCCGGCAAGGCGAACTTCGGGATGAACAGCGACATCACTCCGAGTAGAGCGCCCGGCCGGCAGTACCGGACGGTCATCGTGCGGCCATCCGGCGCAGTCACGAACACGCGAACGAGCCCGGAGACGACCAGCTCCAGGACGGGTGCGCCCTCACCCTCGCGATGGATCACCGACGAGGCAGGGATCTTTAGTCTCACCGCACCGGCGATGAGGTCGTCGATAACATCTGCCGGCAGCTCGCGCAGATGCGACGCTAGGACCGCGTACTGCAGATCTGCGTCCATAGTCCGAAACTAGGGCATGTCCGATGGATCGATCATCGCCACTGACGGAGGTCGTGAAGACGTCCGGGCAGTCGCAGGATCTGGTGTTGCTCGTGGACATCGCCAATTTGACAGGATCGCGCCTGGACGGCTGGTGGCGCGACGGGGCATCCGCAGCAACCCGCCTGCTCAACGAGTGGAGCCTTTGAACGGTGCCGAGGTCACCCTTCCGGCCGCGCTCGGGACTGGAGGGAAGCGTCCAGCTCGGTAGAGGATGGGTCGGACCTACGAGCTGGAAGACCATGTTGGCTTTGGTGCGGTCCGAGCGGCAGGTAGCCGACTTCGTCGACCTATGCAGATATCCGCATAGGTCGACCTATGCCGATACGGCGACTATGCCGAGGCGGCGGGTCGGTTGGGCTGGGGGCTGCGCTGGTCACAGGTGATCTGGCTCCTGATGGTCTCGGCATAGCCGCAGCCCGGTAGAGCGTCTGTCGCGGGGCAGGGTGCCCCAGACGGAGGCAATGCCATGTCAGGGACGCGACGCAAGCCGGGACTGTTGGGCCCGTATGTGGAGGGCTACTTGGCCCGGTTGGTCCAGCGGGAATATACGGCGCTGACGGCGCGGAACATGTTGAAGGAGTTCGGCC
>JBKOZG010000181.1:0-21036 GCA_046725775.1 Actinomycetota bacterium
GACCGCAGCTCGTCCTTGTCACGCTCAAAAGTGCGCTCGAACGCCGCGTCGCTGAGATTGTGGTAACCCTCCACCGCTTCGCGAATCCGGCTCTTGGGAAGATAGCGGCCCGATACCAGTAAGCAGATGGTGAGGTTGAGAATTCTCTCGGTCTTGCGGGGTGCCATTGCGTGCAATCACTTTCTCACCGGAGCCTCGATGAGCACGGTACCAGTAGATGTCTGACATCCCGGCCAGCTTCACGGGCGCTTCGCCAGATGATCGATCCAACCCTCACGGCGGCACCGGGGCCGGCCGATACGCGCCGAGCCCGACCGGTGAACTGCACCTCGGGAACCTCCGCACCGCGCTGCTCGCCTGGCTCTTTGCGCGCTCGAGCGGCCGCCGCTTGCTACTCCGCATCGAGGACCTCGACGCGGCGCGGGTTCGACCGGGAATGGCCGATCAGCAGCTAGCCGACCTGACCACCTTGGGAATCACCTACGACGGCGAGCCTGTTGTGCAGTCACAGCGATTGGCCGCATACCATGAGGCGCTCGTGACACTGGCCGATAGAACATATGAATGCTTCTGCAGCCGGCGGGAGATCGCCGAGGCCGCGTCGGCACCGCATGGGAGCGTGGCCCGCTATCCCGGCACCTGCCGGGATCTGACAGAAGCCGAGCGGATCGATCGCGGCAGGAGGCGGCAGCCAGCACTTCGGCTGCGGGCCGACGGTGCCACGCATACTGTGCACGACATGCTGCATGGCGATATCACTGCAGAAGTCGACGATGTCGTGCTGCAACGCAACGACGGGGTTCCTGCCTACAACCTGGCGGTGGTCGTCGACGATGTCTTCTCGGGCGTTGACCAGGTGGTACGCGGCGACGACCTGCTCGTTGCTGCAATCAGTCAGGCCTTCCTCGCCGAATTGCTCGGCCACCGGCCGCCCAGCTATGCACACGTACCGCTAGTAGTGAACGCGGCAGGTCAACGGCTGGCCAAGCGAGACGGCGCCGTGACGCTTCCCGAGCTCGCCGCCCGGGGCCTGGAGCCAGCCACCGTACTTGGCCTCATCGCGGAGTCGCTGAACCTGGCTGCAAGCGGTGAACGCGTCTCGCCGGATGCATTGCTCCGACGCTTCGACCCGGGGCGCCTTCCCCGCCGGCCGTGGGTGGTCAGGGGTCTAAGGTCAGGCATGTGATCATTTGGGCTGACGGCACGGTGACTGCCCTGCGCGGACAGTGGAAGGGAGCTGTCGAGTTGACGGTGGCGCGGGGTGACGCGACCGCGGCTGAGGTACCGGCCCTCGCCTACACCGACCTGATGACTGCACCCGCGATCGGCGATCGGGTTCTGTTGAATGTCGCAGCTCTGGAGCGCGGCCTGGGCACTGGCGGCTACGCCCTGGTGATCGCTGTCTTGGACGCTGAGGGCAGGGTGACCGCGCAGCCACCGCAGCCGAGCGGGCATCTGGTAAAGGCGCGTTATCTGCCGCTGCAAGCCATGGTGGCGGGAGCCGATGAGCAGGGCTCCCCGCACCATATGCTGCTCGCCGAGGCTGATTCGATCGACGAGATGCCGGTTGTAGTCGCCGACTTGCACTCGGCCCTAGCGCCAATCCTGCTTGCCATCGCTGACGACCGTCCCGGCACCCGGACCGTCTATGTGATGAGCGATCAAGGTGCATTGCCGCTGGCGTTCTCGCGGTCTGTGGCGGAGCTGAGGGCCAGCGGTTTGCTGGCGGGAACTGTCACCGTTGGCCAGGCGTTCGGTGGTGACCTCGAAGCAGTCACCTTGCACTCCGGCCTTCTCGCGGCCCGACTCGCGCTCGACGCCGAGATCGTTGTGGTGAGTCAGGGCCCGGGAAACCTCGGCACCGGCACTCGCTGGGGATTCTCCGGTGTCAATGCCGGAGAGGCGATCAACGCCGCCGCGGTGCTCGGTGGCCGTCCGGTGGGAACCTTGCGCATCTCCGGGGCCGACTCCCGTGCGCGGCACCGCGGCGTCTCCCATCACAGCCTCACAGCGTACGGTCGGGTTGCGCTCCGCCGGGCCGACATCGCGGTGCCGGATCTGGCAACCGACGGCTCGCCTGCGATGGCCGAGCTGGCTCGCGCTGTCGCCGCCGGGGTGGGCCAGCTGTCACAGCACCAGCTGATCATGGTTGACCTCACTGGTCTCAGAACAGTTCTCGCGGCCTCGCCGATTCACCTTTCCAGCATGGGCCGCGGCCTTGAGGAAGATCCTGGCTACTTCCTGGCGGCCGCCGCTGGCGGGCGCCACGCCGCCTCGCTCATCGACTCCTGAGCAAGCGGCAAGACCGGGTTCTCGGCCTACTGACCTTGCCTGAACAGCAGATCGACCACCATCACCAGCGTCTCGCCCGGCTTGATCGAAGGCGTTGCATTGCCATCCGGATAACCGTCGGTGGGGGGAATGACAAGCAACACCCGACTGCCGACCGTCTGGTCTGTGAGACCCTTCACCATTCCAGGAAGCAGCCCGGACAGCGGAGAAACAGCCGGCTCGCTGCTATAGGTCTCCTCCAGCACCTTGCCGTCACTCCATCGCACCCAGAGATAGTTGAAGGTGATGGTGTCGTTGGCACCGACCTTCTTACCCTTGCCCTTGATCAGTGGCTGCACCTGGAGCTTGCTGGGCGGCTCGGATTCCGGAATGGTGATCTCGGGTCTGCCGCCCTTATCAGTCACGGTCGGGAGTCCGGCTTTTGGCTGCACCGAGGTGCCCTCCGGGCCGGCCAGCTGCACGTCAACAAGATCGACGACGAAGATCAAAGTGTCACCGACCTCGATGCCGGCTTGAGGGTTACCACCCATGGGGTCGTAGCCGTCCTGCCCCGGCATGGCGATCAGCACACGGCTGCCCTTGTGCTGGCCGACCAGCCCTTTGCTGAAGCCAGGAACGACCTGCGCCAGGCTGAAGGCGACCGGCTGCCCAGTGCTGAACGATTCGTCGAATTTCTTCCCGGTTCGCCCGTTCACCCCGTAGTAGTTGACCTGGACCCCCTGGCCTTCCGAGATCACCGGGCCGTTCGAGGCATCAAGCACCTTGGTCCTGGTCTTGTCGATTGCCCATGGCGCGTCGACCTTGACATTCGGCGTCTCCCCATAGCCGCCAGTCACGGTGACCTTGTCGAAGTTGTTGGACGCTTTGATCGGCTTGGGCTTTGGCGTCGGCGTCGGTGTCGGCGAGGCAGACGGACTGGCTGAGGTCGGCGTCGGCGTCGGAGACGCTGAAGCCGCATCAGCCGCCGGCTCGTCGTTGCCGCATCCGGAGAGAAGCAGTAGCGAGGCAAGCCCTAGACCGACTGCAAACTTGACCCGAGAAGAAGGCACCGGAGAAGGGTACAGGCTCAACCCGTGAGCATCCCGATAACGCAGCGTGCGGCTAACCGCGCATAGAGGCGATCAAGCGCTCGACGCGGTCGTCGGTGGCGACGAACGGGTCCTTGCAGAGCACCGTGCGCTGGGCCTGGTCATTCAGCTTCAGGTGTACCCAGTCGACGGTGTAGTCGTGGCGGCCCTCCTGCGCGGCCCGGATGAAGTCGCCGCGAAGCTTGGCCCTCGTGGTCTGAGGCGGCACGGCTTTGGCGCGAAAGATCGCCGGGTCGGTGGTGACACGTGCGGCCAGGCCGTGTTGCTCGAGCAAGGAAAAGACTCCGCGCGAGCGTCGGATGTCGTGGTACGCCAGGTCGAGCTGCGCGATCCGCGGATCGGCGAAGCCAAGTTTGTGCTTGACCGAGTAGCGGTCGAGCAGCTTCAGCTTGATCGCCCAGTCGACATCAGTGTCGATCAGCGCAAGTTTGTCCTCCGCCACTGCCCGCAGCGTCCGCTCCCACAGGTCGAGCACCCTATCGACGATCCGAGTACCCAGGCTCTCCCGTCGGACGAACTCCGACACCTTCTCGTAGTACTCGGTCTGCAACTCGAGCGCCGAAACTCGCCTTCCGTTGGACAGTGCCACCCGCACTTGCCCGGACCGGTCTCGGCTCATGTCCCGGATCGCGCGAATCGGGTTCTCCAGAGTGAAGTCCCGCATCGGGACGCCAGCCTCGATCAGCCGCAGCACCAGCTCGGCACTCCCCACCTTCAACAGCGTGGTGGTCTCGCTCATATTGGAATCCCCGACGATGACGTGCAGCCGCCGGTAGCGTTCCGGATCCGCGTGGGGCTCATCGCGGGTATTGATGATCGGTCGGCTGCGAGTGGTCGCCGACGACACACTTTCCCAGATGTGCTCGGCGCGCTGGCTGACGCTGTACTCCGCTCCGCGGGCAGTATGCAGCACTTTGCCCGCACCGCAGGTCAACTGACGGGAGACAAGGAATGGCACCAGGACGTCGGTGATTTTGGAGAAGTCACCGATCCGTGAGATCAGGTAGTTCTCGTGACAACCATAGGAGTTGCCATGGCTGTCGGTGTTGTTCTTGAACAGGTAGATGTCGCCGGTAATGCCCTCGCTGGCGAGCCGATGTTCGGCATCGACAATCAAGTCCTCCAAGATCCGCTCGCCGGCACGATCATGGTTGATGAGCTGGATGAGATCGTCGCACTCTGCCGTTGCGTACTCCGGATGCGAGCCGACATCGAGGTAGATGCGAGATCCATTGCGGAGGAAGACATTGCTGCTACGCCCCCAGGTGACGACCCGTCGGAACATATAGCGCGCCACTTCGTCCGGAGTCAACCGTCGCGTGCCGCCAGAGGTGCACGCGACGCCATACTCCGTCTCAAGTCCGAAGATTCTGCGGTCCACTGCCCTCCTCTGCCTGCGCGGCCAGTCCCCCGCCTGGTCAGCCACCTGTTAGGTCCAGCAACCCGCCGAGCTCCTCCCGGGTCAGGTCACGGTACTCCCCGACTTTCAGGTTCCCAAGCCGAACCGGTCCGATACCGATCCGCGACAACCGGCGGACCGGATGGCCAACCGCTTCCATCGTACGGCGCACGATGCGATTCCGACCTTCCTGAATCGTGATCTTGAGAAGCGTCTTGTCGCCGGCTGTAGAGACGATCTTGACCGAGGTTGGCCGCACGGGTCCGTCCTCGAGTGTGATGCCGCGCCGCAATCGGCTGAGAGTCTGCTCGCCCACGCACCCGGCTACTTCGGCAACGTAGGTCTTCGGCACCTGATACGAGGGGTGTGCCAGTCGGTGGGCGAAGTCGCCGTCATTGGTCAAGATCAACAAGCCCTCGGTGTCGGTATCCAGCCGGCCTACGTGAAACAGCCGTTCGTTCTTGACCGGGCGGGCACTTTCAGTGCTTGCCGTCCGCCAGCCGGCGTGCTCGACTAGCAGATCGGCGACGGTGCGCCGGCCCTCTGGATCGTGCATTGTTGCCACTACACCGCGAGGTTTGTTCAGCGCCAGGTACCGGTGCCGTCGCGGTGGCGGGATCCGGGCGCCGTCGACACGGATGACATCACGCTCTGGGTCGACTCTTCTACCCTGCTCGACAACGATCTCGGAATTGACTTCGACGCGTCCCTCGCTGATGAGGACCTCGCATGCCCGGCGAGAGGCAATTCCGGCGGCAGCCAAGACCTTCTGGAGGCGTACGCCCTCGGCAGGCCCGGTCACTGGGGCGGCTGCTGGACCGGCTCAGAGCCCGGCTCAGCAGGTCCGGAATCGACGTGGCCCGAGCCCGCCACGGTCCCGGCCAGCTGGCCAAGCTCTGCCTCCAGCTCTTCCACGTCGGGCAGTTGTGGGGCAAGGGGCGGCAGATCCTCCAGCGTCTTCAAGCCCATTCGTTCCAGGAAGTAGCTGGTCGTGGTAAACAGCACCGCGCCAGACTCGGGGTCATGACCGGTCTCCTCGATGAGCCCGCGGGCTAGCAGAGTTCTTATCACGCCGTCGACATTCACTCCTCGCACGGCAGACACGCGGGCGCGAGATATCGGCTGGGTGTAAGCGACGACCGCCAGAGTCTCCAGAGCCGCCTGGGACAGCCGCGACTGCTGCCCTTCCACCACAGATCGGGTGATCAGGTCGGCATACTCTTCACGGGTGTAGTACCGCCATCCACCACCGACCTGCCGGAGCTCGAAACCGCGTCCGGTCTCGGTGTAAAAGGCGACCAACTCCATCAGCGTCTCGGCGACAACCGACTCCGGCACCCCCACCGCTTGCGCCAGCTCAAACTCGGTGACCGGCTCGGCAGCCAGCAACAGCAGCGCTTCCAGAGCCCCCGCCACATTCACCGAGTTGTCAGCGTCTCCGCCGGCTATAGCCTGCTCAGACGCTGACAAGTTCTCAACCTGATCGCTCATTCATCCATCTCGGGTGTGCTGGTGGCCTCGTCAAACTCATCAGATACTGCCCATTCACCATCATCGGCCCCCGTCCAACGGATGGTCAGCTCGCCGAGCGGAGTCAGCTGCTCGAATGCGACAGCCCCGTCGCGAAACAGCTCCAGCAGCGCGAGGAACCGCGCCACCGTGGTCAACATATTGGACGAGTCGTGGGTGAGCGCTCGAAAGGTCATTGCGCGCTGTAGCTGCAGCCGGTCAACCACGACCGTGGCCTGCTCCCGAACGCTCACCACCGTCGCATGCATGTGAGCCAGTGACAAGGCGCCGACCCGCTTCGGTGCCATTGCCATGGCCGCCAGGCCGGCTAGCCGAGCGGGGCTGATCGAGATCGTCACCTCTGGCATCAGCCGGGCGAATCGCGGCTCCATCCCCACCTCGCGAGGAAAACGTCGACCCTGCGCCTGGAGCGTCGCGGCGAAATAGCTGGCCACACGCTGGAATGCGCGATACTGCAGCAGCCGCGCGAACAGCAGGTCCCTTGCTTCCAGCAAGGCCAGGTCCTCTGGATCCTCGACCTCGCCGGAGGGGATCAGCCGAGCAGCTTTGAGGTCCAACAATGTGGCGGCCACCACCATAAATTGGCTCGTCTGATCCAGATCCCAGCTAGAGCCAGCTGCCTTGATGTGACCGATGAATTCATCAGTCACCTGGGAAAGCGCAACCTCGGTGATATCCAGTTTGTGCCGCGAGATCAGGTGAAGCAGGAGGTCGAAGGGACCCTCAAAGTTGTCGAGATGAACCTCAAATCCTCCGCCTTTGGGCGTCCCGCGGACGCGGTCCGGCAGCTCTGCTTGTTGTTCCACTTCCACTGACAGTGTGAGATTCACGACCCGGACAGCCGGCGAACCAGCTCGGAGTCGTCGGCGCTCGCCTCAAGATCGGCAAGCATTGCCGCTATGGCCTCGCGGACAATGCGCCCGCGGTCGATTGCCACGCCGTACTGAGCCCGCAAGGTCAGTCTCGCCTGCTCCAGCGCCACCAATTCCTCGGCACTGACGTAGACGGTGATCTTCTCCTCGTGACGGATCCGGCCGGAACCGCGCCGCCCGGCCGGCCCCGTTGCGGTAGCGGCGGCGAGAGGCTGGACGCTTTCCCTCCCGTCATCGCCGTCCCCGGCTGGAAAGATTTCCGAGGTTGCCGCCAGACCTACGCGACGCGGCATCGGGCTAGCACCTCACGAGCCAGGTTGCGGTGAGCCTCCGCTCCCGGTGATGTGGGTGCGTAAGTCGTGATCGGCTCCCCGGCCACGGTCGTCTCCGGGAACTTCACCGTACGCCGGATGACAGTGTGGAAGACCTGCTCTCCGAAGGCCTCGACCACTCGCTCCAGCACCTCACGACTGTGCAGAGTGCGCGGGTCATACATCGTGCCGAGGATTCCCAAGATCTCCAAGCGTTGATTCAGCCGATCCTGCACCTTGGCAATCGTGTCGGTAAGCAGCGCGATACCGCGCAGTGCAAAGAACTCACACTCCAGCGGCATGATCACTCGGTCGGCTGCGGTTAACGCGTTGATCGTCAGTAGGCCGAGTGACGGAGGGCAGTCGATAAGGACCGCGTCGTAGCGGCTCCTAACCGAGTCCAGCAACCGAACCAAAGTCTGCTCCCGCGCGACCTCGGAGACCAGCTGAATCTCCGCCGCCGCCAGATCGATATTGCTGGGCAGGATGTCCAGCCCGGGCACATTGGTTTGATCGATCACATCGTCAATCGACGTGTCGCGACTCAGCAGCAAGTTGTAAATGCTTGCGGACAGAGTGTGGGGATTAACCCCCAGACCGACCGACAGCGAGCCTTGCGGGTCGAAGTCAACGAGGAGCACGTCGCGGCCGAGCTCGGCGAGAGCAGCGCCGAGATTGATCGTCGTAGTGGTCTTTCCGACGCCACCCTTCTGATTGCACATGGCGATGACTAGGGCTGGTCCGTGCTCGGTCAGCTGCGGCGGTGTCGGCAGGTCCGGCCACGGCCGACCAGTGGGACCGATAAGCGGCTCGGGGTCGACTGACTGCGCAACACCATCCGGTGGTGCCGCCACGACGAGATCCTCAGCAACGTCGGTCTGCTGCTCCGGCCGGAGCAGCGGCCACTCGAAGTTGGTGGTATCGAGATAGTGCTCATCGGTCAGTTCGGCCACCACGCTGGGCGAGGACGCCACGACGTTGGGTGGAGCCTCGCCGCCCTCGTGGAGCTCCTGCACTCCTGCCTCCTCCTTGCCGGACGGCTCGACACCACGTGGGTTGCGTTCCGCCGCGCCCAGTGCCGCCGAGCAGCAAGCAGCTATGTCGACACGACACTAATACGCGCGGGGGTGAGAAGTGAGGAAGACTTCCCGTAAGTGGTCGATGGTTACCAGTGTGTATATCTGCGTGGTGGTGACCGACGCGTGGCCGAGCAGCTCCTGCACGACACGGACGTCCGCTCCACCATCCAGCAGATGGGTCGCATAGGAGTGCCGCAACGTGTGTGGCGACACGTCGGCTGTGATGCCCGCCTTTTCGGCCACCGACCGCAGAACCGCCCAGGCGCTCTGCCTCGATAACCGGCTGCCCCGGGTATTCAAGAACAGTGCCGGAGTGCCGAGACCGGCAGCGGCGAGCACCGGCCGGCCTCGTACCAGGTAGGCGCCAAGCGCCGCCCGTGCGTACGAGCCCACCGGAACGATGCGTTCCTTGCCTCCTTTGCCGAGGACCCGGAGTCCTGGTACCGGCTCGCCGGCCCGTACCAGGCGATCGACATCGTCAACATCGAGCGCGACGGCCTCGGAGATCCTTATCCCGGTGCCGTAGAGCAGCTCCAACAGCGCTGCGTCGCGGATACCAACCTGGGTATCGGTCGCTGGGGCAGCGAGCATAGCCTGGACTTGCTCCAGGCTCAAGGCTTTGGGCAGCCGCCTGGGCGGTTTCGGCGGCCGTATGCTCCGTGCGGGATCCTCAGCGGTAAGCCCCTCGGCACGAGCGAAACGATGCAGGCTGCGTACGGCGATAACGGCCCGCGCGGCACTCGCACTCGCCAGCGGCGGCTCAATCCAACCGGCACCGTCTGGCGCCGGCACGCCCTCGCGCAACCGCGCCAAGTAGCCGCCGATCATCGCGCTGGTTACCTGCGACGGATCCGTGACGCCTTGGTCTGCGAGGTAGCTGGCGTAGCGGCGCAGGTCGCGACCATAAGCTCCGACGGTGTGCCGGGACATGCCTCGCTCCACCGTCACATGGTCAAGGTAAGTCTGGATAAGTCCCTGCATCGTGGGAGCGTCAGCCGAGGACGTCTGCCAGCTCCTGATGCTCAAGCCCGTGCGCCTGGGCGACAGGGCCATTGATGATCGCGCCTTCGTGAGTGTTGAGTCCGAGTGCGAGCGCAGGGTCCGCCTTGAGCGCCTCACGCCAGCCGTTCTTGGCAAGACTCAGCGCATACGGCAGCGTGACGTTTGTCAGCGCGTAGGTCGAGGTGTTGGGCACTGCGCCCGGCATATTGGCCACGCAATAGAACACCGAGTTGTGTACCCGGAAGGTCGGCTCGGCGTGCGTGGTGGGACGGCTGTCCTCGAAGCAGCCGCCTTGGTCGATGGCGATATCGACGAGCACGCTGCCAGGTCGCATGCGGGCGACCAGCTCATTGCTGATCAGGGTCGGCGCTTTCGCTCCGGGCACCAGCACGGCACCGATGACCAAATCGGCGTCCAACACGGCGCGCTCGACCTCGTACGCGTTGGAGGCGACGGTCTGCAGATGCCCCTGGTAGATCCGGTCAGCCTCCCGCAGCTTGTCGATGTCGTGGTCCAGTAGCAGCACCTCGGCCTGCATGCCTAGCGCGATCACCGCCGCGTTCATGCCCGACACCCCGGCACCAATCACCACCACTTTTGCTGCATAGACGCCCGAGACACCTCCCATCAGGGTGCCCCGACCGCCGCCTTGCCGCATCAGGTGATAGGCCCCAACCTGAGGCGCCAGGCGACCGGCTACCTCGCTCATCGGAGCCAGCAGCGGCAAGGTGCCATTGCTCAGCTGCACCGTCTCGTACGCGATGCCGGTGACCTTCCTGGCCAGCAGCGCCCGGGTGCAGTCCCGGCTCGCTGCCAGATGCAGGTAGGTGAACAGCACCTGGCCCGGCTGCATCCGGTCGTACTCGATCGGGATTGGCTCCTTGACCTTCAAGATCAGCTCTCCATGCTGCCAGACCTCGTCGGGGCTGGCAGCGATTTTGGCCCCGGCCGCCGCGAATTCGTCATCAGTGATGGATGAGCCGATTCCCGCGCCGGACTGCACGATCACCTCATGGCTGTGCCTGGTGAACTCGTTCACCCCGGCTGGCGTGATGGCGACCCGATACTCATGATTTTTGACCTCGCTGGGCACGCCGACTCTCATTGATCCTCCTGACGTGGGTGTCAGCTTGATCATGCCACGCACCGATGCGTGCCAAGAGTCAGTGGCAGAGCGCCATTGGCGTAGCGACGGACCGGCCGAACCAGCCGCGATACGACTGAGAAGCAGTCGAAGACCAGAACCACTTCGAACAGACGCCAGAGCAGGACAATGCCGCGCCGGCTGTCGACCTTGAGCTGGTCGCCGCCAGCGGGGCCGACCACCGGTCACTGCAGGTCACACCACCGCCGTTCGATCCGGACCGGGCACGGCCCCGCGCCGCGGTGTATGTGCATCTCAGCGGCGAAGCCCTCACCGCAGGTGCTGGTGTCGCCCGCATCGAAGAGGTCGGGCCGGTGCTGCTGGGTCGGCTACGCACCGCGCTCGGGGGAGCGCTGCACGATCAACCTAAAACCGGTGATCGACCTGCCCGCCGGACACACCCCCGTCGATGCCTACGAAATCCCCGCCAGCCTCCGCGAACAGCTGCTACAACGCAACCCCGCAGACGTGTTCCCTGCGCCGCCGCAGTCAGCCGCGGTATCGACCATCCCCTACCTCCACCCCGACAGCGGCGGACCGCCCGGCAAAACCAGCATCGGCAACCTCGGACCCCACACACGCCGCCACCACCGATACAAAACCCACGGTGGCTGGCAGGTCCGGCAACCCGAACCCGGCACCTGGCTGTGGCGATCACCCCACCACCGCACCTACCTGGTCAACGCCACCGGCACCCATCCCCTGGGCGACACGAGTTCGCAGAAGCAATCTGGCATGCCGCGAACTCCTTAGTGAAGATGGTGGGCTAGATTCCCTCGGTCGCGAGCACCTCATGAGCCGGCCATGCGGCATTGGCCGATCGGAGGCTCACGAAACCGTCTCGCTCACGCGCAGTCCAGGCAGCGAGTGTGCCCGAGACAACAGTCGGATTGTGCAGCCGGCCGGCAAGGACCGCCTCGACGAGGTCCTCTAGGGATGCCCACACAGTGTCCATGTGCGCCTCTTCGTCCTCGAGTGTGAAACCGTCCGGGCTATCCACTGCCTGCAGGTCCCGGGCCAGATAGATACGCAGTGATTCTCCTAGGATTCCCGGCGTTGTGAACAGGTCGACTAGCACCGCCCACCTTCCAGCAGCGAGGCCGGCTTCCTCTGCCAGCTCACGCTGAATTGCTAGCAGGAAGTTCTCGCCACCGACATCGAGGAGTCCAGCGGGCGGCTCGATCAACCGATGGCGCACTGGATGCCGGTACTGCCGGACCAAAGCCACCCGGTCATGATCATCGAGCGCGATGACTCCTACCGCACCTGGGTGCTTGAGATATTCCCGCGTGATCAGGTGGCCGCTAGGGGTTCTTACCTGATCTTGCACGAACTTGGTGATCCTGGCTTCCGCTAGCACCGTGGAGGACTCGACTGGCCACGTGAGCTGCACATCGGTCAGCTCGTCGGGACCGAGAATGATCATCGATGGTCGTCATCTACCGGCAGCCGCGCGGCCAGCTTGCGGTCCAGCGCCGCCTCGACGAGACCGACGAAGAGCGGATGCGGTCTCGTTGGCCGCGACTTCAGCTCTGGGTGCGCTTGAGTGGCGACGAAGTAGGGATGGATCTCGCTCGGCAACTCAATGAACTCGACCAGCTTGTGGTCCGGCGAGGTGCCGCTGATCACCAGACCCGCATGCTCGAGCTGGTCACGGTAGGCGTTGTTCACCTCATAACGATGCCGATGCCGCTCCTCGACATGTGCCTGACCATAGCGCTTGGCAACGATCGATCCGGCCAGCAGTTCAGCCGGATAGGAACCGAGGCGCATTGACGCGCCAAGGTCGCCGCCGCCCTCGACGATCGCGACCTGCTCGGCCATCGTCGCGATGACCGGATGCGCGGTATCAGGCGCAAACTCGCTGCTGTCGGCTCCGTCGAGGCCGGCCATGTGCCGAGCAACCTCGATTACCATGCACTGCAGGCCGAGGCAGAGTCCCAAGATCGGGATCTGGTTCTCCCTGGCGTAGCGGATGGCGCCCACCTTGCCTTCCACGCCTCGGATCCCGAAGCCGCCTGGGATAACGACGCCGTCGACCTCACTCAGTATCCGGGCCGCGGCCTCCCGAGTCTGGCAGTCGTCGGAGCCGACCCAGCGGATCACAACCTTTGCGTGGTTGGCGAAACCGCCGGCACGCAGCGCCTCGCAAACAGAGAGGTACGCATCAGGCAGGTCGACATACTTGCCGACCAGCGCGATTGTCACTTGCTCCTTCGGGTGGTGCACCCGGTCGAGAAGGTCGTTCCAACGTGTCCAGTCCACGTCGCGGAACCGCAGGTCGAGCCGCCGCACCACGTACGCGTCCAACCCTTCGGAATGCAGCACCTTCGGAATGTCGTAGATGCTCGGGGCGTCGATCGCGGCCACCACAGCGGATTCGTCGACGTCACACATCAGCGAGATCTTGCGTTTAACCGAATCGGGAATGTCTCGATCGGACCGGCACACCACCGCATCCGGCTGGATGCCGACCTGACGTAGCGCGGCAACCGAGTGTTGGGTCGGTTTGGTTTTCAGCTCGCCGCTGGGACCGATGTACGGCACCAGGGAAACATGGAGGAAAAACACATTCTCCCGGCCGACGTCGTGCCGCATCTGACGTGCCGCCTCTAGGAATGGCAAAGACTCGATGTCACCGACGGTGCCACCGATCTCGTGGATGACTACATCGATGTCCGGCCCTCCCATGGCCAACATCGACTCTTTGATCTCGTTGGTGATGTGGGGGATGACCTGCACAGTGTCACCGAGGTAGTCTCCCCGCCGCTCTTTTGCGATCACCGAGGAGTAGACCTTGCCCGTGGTGATGTTGGCTTCGCCAGAAAGGTTGACATTCAGGAAACGCTCATAGTGACCAACGTCGAGATCGGTCTCCGCGCCATCTTCGGTGACGAACACCTCGCCGTGCTGGAACGGGTTCATCGTTCCAGGATCGACATTGAGATATGGGTCCAGCTTCTGCATGGAGACGCTCAGTCGACGAGCGACCAGCAGGTTGCCGAGGCTCGAGGCCGTGAGCCCCTTGCCGAGTGAGGAGGCGACACCCCCGGTCACAAACAGATGCTTGGTGAATTTCTCGCGGTACCCCACGGACCTCCAGCTTACGTCGTAGAGCGCTACCGCACGGTGAACCCGCCGGAGTCGTCCCAGAAGCCTTTATAACGTCGATCCCGAGTGAGGTCCGCATACGCCTTGACCAGGTTGTCAACAACAGCGTCTTCGTCGGGCCAGGCGGCTGCCTGATGCAGACCCGTCTCTCTGAGACGGTGCCGCTTATCTGGGTTGTCGGCAAGCGCAATGACCTGGCGCGCTGCCTCATCGACATCGCCGGGCGGGATTAGCACTGCTGCCGATCCGACCAGCTCCTCGATGCCACCCACCCGGGTACTGACCAGCGGCACGCCAGCCAGCAGAGCCTCCTGGGCGACAAGCGCGCGGGCTTCCCAGGTCGAGGTCAGCAGCGCGAGGTCAGCAGCCGCCAGCAACGAACCGATGTCATCGCTCCGTCCCAGCAAGCACACCTGCAGATGCTCGTCGGTGATACGTCGCTGTAGCACCTCTTGCTCCGGCCCATCGCCGACAACCACAAACCGTAGATCGGGCCTGTCGCGTACCGCCGCGGCAATGTCGAGGACCATGCCCAGGTTTTTCTGGGGTGCCAGCCGGCTGACTGTGAGTACCAAGGTGTCGTGTGCGTAAGCACCAAGAGCCCGTCGCTGCTCGTCACGGCTGATCATGGCGGCCGGTAGCGCCGGTGCTGCGATCGGCGACAGCCGAGCATTCTTAGCCCCGAGCCGTTGAGCCTCAGCAACAAGATCGCGACTAGCGCCAAGCGTCAAATCCGCCCCCATTGCCACCGCTCGTTGCATCTGGCGAACCGCTGCCGGCGCAAGTCCGTCGCCCAAGACAGCGTTATGCCACGTCACGACGAGGGGTACGCGGAACATCCAGGCGATCGGAATCCCCAACCAACCCGCCTTCAGTCCGTGCGCGTGCACCAGATCGGCGCCGATAAACCGGCGCTGGCTGGTGAGCGGCCAAACATCAAAGCCAAGCTCTGCGAACCCCTGGGCCTCGGCCGTGGCCTTTGGGCAGAACACCCGGATCTGGTGACCGCGCTGCTCCAGCCGTGGGGTGATGCTCGCCACGTGACGGCCGATCCCGCCCGTACTGGCCGTCAGCAGCTGCGCAACCTTCACGCGGAACCTACCTCTGCCGACGGTGTACGCCGTCGCAGCGCCCACATCTGGGCAAGCAGTGAGGGTGCCAGAAGTTGCAGCATCGCTGTGAACACTAAAACACAGAGCACAGCCAAGGTGCAGGCGCCCAGCACCGCTGCAACAATGCCGACCCCCGCCAAGGGCTGCGAGCCGGCCGCCCCCACACTAGCGGCCAGCACAGCAGCCGCCAGACCTACCAACATCGGTCTTGTCAGCCCGACCCCTTCCATCCCTGAGCGCCGGAGCAGCACCCACCCCGCCACTGCGCCCACGATCATCCCAAGCGACACGCTGCCGGCCAGCGCCGGCACCAGCCAGGCGGCCGGAACCACCGGGCGCAGCAGGGCAACGCTGACGATCACCGCAGCCCAAGCGCTCGCATTCGCGATGCCCGACGCCTTGCCCAGATGTTGGGCGAGCAAAGTGCGTGACGCCAGTCCGAGCAGCGTGAACCCGACAACCGCAGGCGCAAACGCCACGATCGGCCAGACCAGTGCATCCGTGCGTCCTGAGCCGGGGCCGAGTACGAACACACGGGCCACCGGGACAGCGGTCGCTACCAACAAAGCAGCGCCCAGCCAGGCCATGACGACGGTCGCGGGACCAGTTTCGGCGAGCACCTGGCTGACGTCTGCTCGGCTTCGTTCGGCAGCCGCGGCTAGCCGCGGGAAGGTCAGCTGCAGCAGTGGGGCCGCCAGCACGGCGTAGGGAAGCAGGTAGATGGCGTTTGCCCAGGTGAACCGGGTCAAAGCACCTTGATCACCAGTCTGCTGTGCCGACCAGTTGATCAACAACACGCTGAGCTGTTGCAACACCAGGCCGACGATCCCCGCAGCGGCGATCGTCATGATCACCGAGCGGTCACCTTCGGCAAAACGCAGCCGCGGCCTGAGCCGCAGCCCGATCCGGCCAAGTGGCACCAGAGTGCAGGCTGCCAGGACGAGCACACCAAACGTCGTGCCCCATCCCAGCGCGGCGAGAGCCTGGCTGGTCAGCTGCGTCGGCTCGTCGTTCGCCGCTGGAGCCGCCAGGGTGGCGTAGCTGAGGTAGGCCGTGATCACCACCAAGCTGGAGAGCAGCGGTGCCGCCGCAGCGGCGAGAAACCGATGATGAGCCTGGAGTATGCCTGCGCTGACTACCGCCAAGCCGTACAGCCAAACCTGCGGCGCGAACATAACGACGAGTGCGGCCAAGACGTCCGCACTGCCCGCGCAGTCGGCCTTCGCGAAGGTGGCTGCGAACAGCCGCGCGCCGGCGAGCACTGCGAGTCCGGCCGGCGTCAGCACCAACAGGGTCCAGGTCATCAGTGCTGACGCGGTGCGCGCAGCATCAGGCCGCCGCCCCGCGCCGACATGGCGTGCCACGACAGGCACCACGACACCGGCGAGGACGCCGCCTGCGACAATCTCGAAGAGCACATTGGGCAAGCTGTTGGCCGCGTTGTAGGTGTCGCCGAGGCAGGTATCTCCAACAGTCTTCGAAAAGACCACTGACCGGCCGAAGCCGACGAGGCGCGCTGCGAGAGTAAGAGTCGCGACGCCCGCGGCGACTGAAGCGAGACCGGCTCTCACGCGGAGGATTGTCCCTGCTCGCGTGGCGTGGCCGCGCGTCCCAGCTGATCCAGGCGGCGCAGCAACGGCGTCCGTTCGATCACCTCGGTAAAGCTCACCCGCTCGCTGACCACGTTGAGCGCCGCAACCGCGCCGAACGCGAGGAGCCGGAACGGCCGCGGTAGGGACTGAGCAGCGGCAGTGCCGACCGCAGCACCAAGCGCATTGGCTCCGCAGTCACCGAGCATGGATCGCGCTGCCAGATCAGTCGGCAGGCTGCCCGCAGCAGCACCGACCGTCGGCGCGGCACCGGAACCCAACAGGCCTGCGCCCAGCAGGATGATCGCCTTTGCCGCTCGCCCGGGCCGCAGGTCGAGCAGATTAGTAAGATTAGCTGTCGCGGCAATGAGTGCGGTGTCGAGTATGCCGTCCAGAGCCCGGGATACCGGCTTCGAGCAGTTCGGGCTGTTGCTCTGGATGAGTGCGGCGGCGGCGGCTGCGCTCAGTCCAACGCCCACAATTTTGATCAACCCACTCGTCACCTCACCGGAACGCAGCGCACGAAGGTGTCCGCGGAAACCCTTCGCCTGGGTCGTTCCGATGAGGTCGTCGTAGGCTCCCACCGCGCCAGATCCGACGCCAGCCACAACCAGCGGCAAGTTCCGGCGACCCGACTTGTCCAGCAGCCGGTCAATGCCGGCACCGACGAGCAGCGCGGCGATCGCGATCGGACCTTCTGCGAGAGTGACGCTCGCGCCTGAATGGTTGGTCCGGATCCAAGGCGACACTGATTCGGTGCTGTCGGGAGCCTGAGCGGCGTTGTTTGGTAGTGCCTGCGTCGCTCGTCGGTTGGCGTGTGCCGCCACCAGAGCGGCAGCGCACCCCGAGGCCGCGCAGGCCAGCAGCCGACGCATCATTAGCGCACCGGCAGCTCGGGCAGCGGCGCGTCGGCCCTCGTCAGAGCACCGTAGTGCTGACCTGGACGGCCGAGCAGTCGCTCCTTGCCAGCCAGTACGACGGTGGTCACGCCGCTGCTGAGGTCGGCCACATCCACAGTGCTGAGGCTATCCACGGCGGTCGGATCCGACCGGGCCGCCAGCACATCAGTGCCCTCGATGTCTTCGCTGTTCGGACCAGCCAGTACTACTCCCCCCCGGGTGGTCAGCCCGACTTGAAACTGGACGTGTGCAGTGAGGTCGTCTGGGGTCGGTCGCGGATCCGATGCCGGCGCAGTGACGACAATGATCAGCTGCGCTTGTGCTGGCGATCCCCCGCTGATCGTCACCAAGCCCCGGCTTTCCAGCGACTCCCCCAGGGCCAGCGCGAGTGGGTCGCGATCTTCCACCTCCTTCGACCCAATTGATCTTCCCAGGGCGACGCCAAACCTGGTCGCAGCAGACATGGTGTCGTTGAGCCCAAGCGGGCCGAAGTAGTCAGCTAATGCGTCGGTGACGTCCTCTGCCTTCCCGGGATCAAAGGCTTCGGCGTTGACGTCGACCTCGCGTACCACGGTGCCGCCAGCTGCCACGACAGCAGTCGAAATGGACTGCACTACGTCCCCCGGAGCTTCAGGCATGGCGACTAGGGCGACCCGATGCCCATTCAATACGCCCGCAGTTACGGCTACGCCGACCTGTTCGTCGTAGGCGTTGCGGTAGTCGTCAAGTGCCTTGCGCCGGCCCAGCTCCGCGCGCAGATCCGTGACCTGCTTACGATCCTGCGCTGCCTGCTGGAGCAACCCCTGGTCGACCGACGGGCTGAGTGACACACCAACTGCAATGCCTACGGACAAAGCAATGAAGACCGCCATCAACGACACGATGTGGTAGCGGAAATTGATCAAGTGATGAGTTCCTTTATCCAGTAGAGCAGGTCGCGGATCCGCGCGACGATGACATTGCCGAATGCCCAGCCCACGTCGGTGAACAGCAGCGCCGTAAAAAGCGCCAGGATGCCGGACAGTACGAACAGCATCAGATGCCAGGTCTTGATCTGGCTGCGGTAGATCCGAGACACGCCCTTTGCATCAACCAGCTTGGGGCCAACGCGAAGCCGGGTCAGGAACGTGGAGGCCATCCCGGCTCGGCCCTTGTCCAGAAACTCCACAAGCGAGGCATGGGTGCCCACAGCGACGATCAAGCTGGCTCCCTTGGAATCAGCCAGCAGCATGGCAGCGTCCTCGCTGGTACCGAGTGCTGGGAATACCACCGCCTGGAGCCCGAGTTTCTCGATGCGCTCCATCCCCGGTGCGCGCCCGTCATGATAGGCGTGCACCACCAGCTCGGCGCCGCACCGCAGGGTCTCGTCGGAACATGAATCCATGTCACCGATGATCATGTCGGGCTTGTAGCCGGCCTCGATCAACGCATCAGCTCCCCCATCAACCCCCATCAGCAGAGGTCGGTACTCCGAGATGTAGGGCCTCAGCGCAGCCAGATCACCGCGATAGTCGTAACCGCGGACCACGATCAACACGTGCCGCCCCGCAATTTCGGCTGCCACGTCAGGGACGCCGACACCCTCGAGCAGCAGCTCCTTTTCCACCCGCAGGTAGTTCATCGTGTTTTCGGCAAACGCCTCGATCTGATCCGCAAGGCCAGTCCGGGCGTACTCGAGATGGTCCTCCAGGATTTTGGTGGTGTAGAGGGTGCCCTCCGCCACCACTGTGCCGGTCGAGTTGACCACGTTGCCACCATCCAGCGTCAGCGACTCGCCTTCGTGGACGCGGGCGAAGATGTGGTCGCCAACATTGTCAATGAGCGGAATCCCGGCCTCTAGCAGAATCCCCGGTCCCAGGTTGGGATAGCGACCTGAGACTGACGACACCGCATTCACCACTGCCGCAGCCCCGGCCTCGACGAGAGCCTCGGCGCTGACTCGATCCAGGTCGCTGTGATGGATGATCGCGAGCTCGCCGGTGCGTAGCCGCTTGGTGAGGTTCTTGGTGCGCCGATCGAGCCGGGCAACACCGCTGATCTGAGCGGGTGTTCCGCGTTTGCGCAGCAGGGTGGGAAGTCGCATCTCGGGGTCAATACTTCCACCCGTGCCGCCCTGGCGAGCTGTGAGCGTGGGAAAGCTATATGCCGCCGTCGCGTCGGAGCCGGTAACCGACACCGCGTACGGTCTCCAGCGACCGTACGCCAAACGGGCGGTCGATCTTTTCCCTGAGGTAGCGGACGTAGACCTCGATGACGTTGGAGCGGTAATCGTGCCCGATGTTCCAGGCCGCATTCAGCAGCTCGTGGTAGCTAAGGGCCTGTCCCGGGCTTCGCATGAAGGCCTCGAGCAGGGCCAACTCGCGAGTCGACAGCCGAATCTCCCGCTCGTTTCGCCAGACTCGCGACCTCGCCGGGTCGAGTCGCAACGCACCGACTCTGATCAGCACCGGCCGATCCGCCGACTCGCGACGCGAGGATGCTTCCAGCACCCGCATACCTGGACGCTATGCAGCCGCACGTGAGAGCTTTATGAGATTGGCGCCCTTTATCTAATGGCGCTCGGGCGCTCGTGATTCACTGCCGCCGCGTCGCGTCGGCAAGCTCTACCAATTCGCTGGCGTGAGCCACAGCAGACTCCGTCGTCTCCAGACCTGCCATCATCCGGGCAAGCTCCACTGCGCGGTCCTCCTCAGCGACAAAAACAACTCCGCTGGTCGTGACCTGACCGTCGTCCGCTTTCACCACCACATAGTGCCGATCCGCGAAAGCGGCGACCTGCGCGAGATGGGTGACCACAACCACTTGGGTGTGCAGGGACAGCCTGGCGAGGCGGCGACCCACCTCCACCGCGACCTTGCCGCCAACACCCGCGTCGATCTCGTCGAAGACCAGAGTGACGGCTTCGCGATCGGCCGCAAGGACCACCTCCAAGGCCAGCCTGACTCGCGACAGTTCGCCACCCGACGCCACGCGGCCCAGACTGCGCAGCTCGCTGCCCGGGTTGGCGGCAAACACCAGATCCACCCGATCGGCACCCCACGGGCCGTGATCAGCGCCGGTTACCTCGAAGCTGAGCTGCGCGTGCGGCATGGCCAGTGCGGCAAGCTCGACGCGGACCAGCTCACTGAATCTGGCTGCCGCCTCACGTCTGGCGAAACTGATCTGAGCGGCAAGTGCGGTTAACTCAGTCCGCAGCTCCTCGAGTCGCTCGGTCAAGGTATCGATCTGCTCATCGCTCTGTTCGAGTTCGGTGAGCCGGACGGCAGAGTCGGCAGCCCATTGCAAGACCTCGTCACAGGTGCTGCCGTATTTCCGGGTCAGCGTGCTGAGCTGAGCTCTGCGATCAGCGATCTGCTCCAGCCGCCCAGGCTGGCTGTCCAAGCCACCCAGATAGCGGGCCAAATCCGCCGTCAGATCGGTGAGCTGATAGCTCGCCTCGGCCAGGCGATCACCCAACTGGATCGCCGCAGGATCTCCAGAGACTGCGGGCTCGAACGCCTTGCGGGCCGTGTAGAGCATCGCCAGCGCGCCGCCCGCCTCATCGTCGGGGCCGGCAAGAGCGTGTACCGCCGATTGCGCCGATTCCCGCAAGCCGTCTGCGGACTGCA
>JBKOZG010000081.1:0-12154 GCA_046725775.1 Actinomycetota bacterium
GGGTGTGATGGTCGCTTGCCCCTGCACGGTCTGAGTGACTGCCTGTGCGGTGACGTCGTGTTTACGAAGGTCCGGCGGTCGCAGCGTCACCACTAGCTGAGTGGTCTCCTGCCCGGTGACAGTGACACTGCGCACGCCGTCGATCCCTGCCAACTCCGGGACAGCCACGTTCTCAACCTGACGGCCGGCTTCGTCCAGAGGCGCATCAGATGCGACCGCCAGCAGTAGGACCGGGATGTCGTCGGTGCTACCGGTAATGACCTCCGTTACGACCTGATCCGGCAGTGTCGGCGCGATCCCGTCGACGGCGTTGCGGATGTCGCCCACCACTGTGTCAGGGTCAAGGCCGTACTCCCATTCGACGGTGATCGTGGCGATCCCGTTTGTTGAGGTCGACTGAACCTTCGTAACGCCCGACACGCCGGTGAGCGCGCGTTCCAGAGGGCTCGACACGTTGTCGGCGACGATCTGCGGTGATACGCCCGGATAGTTCGCCGTAACGATCGCAGTCGGTACCTGGATCGATGGAAGGAGCTCCTGTTTGAGATTGAGAGTCGCCAAAACGCCGAAGACGATGATGGCCAGGGTGACGAGGCCGGCGATCAGGCGGTTGGCCAAACTGAGCCGCGTCAGGGAGGTCACGTGCGGGCTCCCTTCCAATCCGGTTCGGCCTCAGGCGCCATCCGCCGACTTATGATGACAACGAAGCGATCTTTCGTGTCGAGCTTACAGTTAGCACGACCTAGATAATCAAGCCGTTACGATCAATTCACAGCAACACGTCGATGGACCCAAACGACAGGCGACCAATGACCGGGACCGCTCGCGACGACGCGGGAGCCGCCAGTGAACAGGATGAGTTAATCAGTTGTCTGGAGCGCATTCAGGAAAGTTTCGAACGTCGCGCTCTATCCTCGATGGCCGAGCCGCTTATTTCGACTGCCGTCACCATGCAGCAACTCAAGGTCTTGACCATGATCGCGATCGATCCGGACAAGGCGACCGGTCACGAGCTCGCCGCCCAACTGAAGGTTTCAGTGGCCACTATGTCGGGCCTGGTCGATCGGCTCGTGGAACACGGGATGGTGAGTCGAGAAGAAGATCCCAGCGACCGGCGAGTTCGCCGGCTCAGCGTGACTTCCGAAGGCAATGCGACAATCCGCAGTTTGCTTAGCTCGGCCGGGACCATGCCGACTCCGGTCCTCCGCCGGCTGGCCATCGAGGACCTCCGCGCGCTCGTCCAGGGCGTTCTTGCGTTCGATCGTGCCGTCCGCGAGCTAGCCGACCCCGCGGTTGCAGGATGAGCGGCTCGCGGATCGCGCGCTGCCAGTGGGGGGCCTCCTGGGGCGATCCGGAGCGAGCGGAGCGAGCAATCAGACCCCGGATCGCGCGCCGCCGCGCTGAGGAGTAACGAGCCGACACGCCTTTCGTCGGCGAATGACGACGAAGTGGGCGGCTCCCTGGCGCGATCCGCAGCGAGCGGAGCGAGCAATCAGACCCCGGATCGCGCGCCGCCGTGCTGAGGAGGAACGAGCCGACACGCCTTTCGTCGGCGAATGACGACGAAGTGGGCGGCTCCCTGGCGCGATCCGCAGCGAGCGGAGCGAGCAATCCAACAGAGCGCGAGCAGCTCACAAATCAGCGCGGCACGTAAGCGATCACATCGGGGTTTGGCCTGGTCCGCCCCGCTTCGCCTCTGTTGCACTGATTGCGGCGATGTCTTCGGGCTCCAGTTCGAGGTCGAAGATCTCGACCTCTCTGATCCGCGCCGGCGTTGTCGACTTGGGAAGACGACGTCGCCGCGTTGAATGTGCCAGCGCAATGTCACTTGCGCTGGCGTCCTGCCGAGGCGGCTGGCGATCGCACCAATCGTCGGGCTTGTGTCAGTTCTCCGGCGCCTGCTTCATCTGAACCGCATCACCGGCATCAGCGTTTGCGTCTCCATAAGCAGCCCTGAGCTCGTCAACGCTATCCGTCCCGACCGTCTCAGTGCGGCGGTCGCCTACTTCAGCCTCTGCAGCGCCCGAGGTTGCCGCTGCAGCCGGTTCAATCGGCTTGGCGCCCTCTTGGACCTGCTTCATGGCCTCCTCGGTCGCGCTCAGCCGAGCCATCAGCGTACGGGCGACGATCTGCTGTCGTGTCGTGGTTCGCTGCGAGCGACCGCGGAAGATGAAGCTCACGGCCCAGTGCAGCATCGTGGTGAGCCGGTTCTTGAAGCCGATGAGGTACATGACGTGTACGCCCAGCCACATCAACCAGGCAAAGAACCCGGCAAGCCGGATCTTGCCAACGCTAGCCACGGCGTGGAACCGGGAGATCGTCGCCATGCTGCCCTTGTCGAAGTACTTGAAGGGTTCTCCGGGCGGCTCGCCGTGCAACCGGCGGATGATCTGCCGAGCCGCATACTTGCCGCCCTGCATGGCGACCTGTGCCACCCCCGGCAGGTTCTTCAGCGCCATCATGTCGCCAACAACGAAGACCTCCGGGTATCCAGGCAAAGTGAGATCATTGTTCACCTGCACCCGACCGGCACGATCGAGTTCGGCGCCACTTTGCTCCGCGAGCTGCTTTCCGAGCGGTGATGCGCTCACCCCGGCCGCCCAGACCTTGCACCGACTGCGGATCCGCCGCTGATTGCCGTCAGCGTCGACGATATCGACGCCGGTGTTGTCAACACCGACCACCTTGGCGTTGAGTTCGACGTCCACGCCCATTTCCTCAAGCTGTTTGCGAGCAGCGCCAGAGAGCTTGTCGCCGAACATGCCGAGCACGGCCGGGGCCGCGTCCAGCAGAATGATCTTCGCTTTGGTGGTGTCGATCCGACGGAAATCCCGGCGCAGCGTACGGTGTGCCAGCTCACTGATCTGACCGGCCATTTCGACCCCAGTCGGACCGGCGCCGACGACAACGAACGTCAGCCACTCCTCCCGCTCCGCGGGATCGGTGCATAGCTCAGCGAGCTCAAAGGAGCCGAAGATCCGCCCGCGCAACTCCAAGGCATCGTCGATGCTCTTCATCCCGGGGGCGAACTCGGAGAATTGATCATTCCCGAAATACGACTGACCGGCACCGGCAGCAACGATCAGGCTGTCGTACGGCGTCACTGTGGTGCCTAGTGGGCTGACCGAGGTGACTTTCTTGGCTGCAAGATCAATTTCGGTGACCCGGCCGAGCAAGACCGTCGCATTCTTCTGCTTCTTCAGGACCTCACGAGTCGCGGGAGCGACCTCGCCTTCGGACAGCACGCCCGTTGCGACCTGGTAGAGCAGCGGCTGGAACAGATGGTGTGAAGTTCCGCTGATCATGATGACGTCCACGGGCGCCTTGGCCAACGCTTCGGTAGCCCAAAGGCCCCCGAAGCCCGAACCGATGATCGCGACCCGATGCCTACTGGATCCGCGATCAGCAGGTGACGGGCTCGCAGAACTCTGTGAAGTGTCTACCGTCATCGTCTACTCCTCGCTGTCGCCGGGGTGGCCTTTCCCCTGGGCCGCCGTCCACCAGATTGTGGAAGACCGGAGACCCCGGGTTCATCCCGCCTCTGCTCAGTAATATTCCCAGTGACAGCGCGAATTAGCCACCTTCCTGATCCGTCGTCATGTCGCCCTCGGGGTCGTGTAATGCGCCTTGGCTGCCAATGCGGTGGCTCGTTCCGCTCGGGACTCCGCGGCTGCCCGCTCAGCGTCAGGGACGACGGTGGTGGAGAGCACGATCATGGAGTGTGCATCGACGCGATGCGTAGACCGTGCTCGCCAAGGCCGCGCGTTTGATGGGTCGACTTGACCGGTCGCGGTGTCAAGTCGTACCAGCCAGTTCTGGCCGTACGCCGCCGGGGGCAGGGTGAACCTGATCGGTTCGGTGTGGGCATTGAAGAGCAGCAGGAAGTGGTCGTCGGTGATCCGCCGACCCACATCGTCGAGTTCGGGGATGGCGTCACCGTTGAGAAAGACCATCAGGCTGCGAGCGAATCCTGAATTCCAGTCACCCTCGTCCATCTTGGTTGCGTTTGGCTTGAACCAGAGAATGTCACCGAGCTCGCTGAGCCCACCGTGCTTGGCATCACCGGCAAAGAACCGGCGCCGCCGGAGGATCGGATGAGCCTTGCGCAACCCGATCACCGCAGAGGTAAAGGCCAGCAAGCTCTTCTGATCGGCATCGAGATCCCAGTTGACCCACGAGATCTCATTGTCTTGGGCGTACACATTGTTGTTGCCTTGTTGGGTACGACCGAGCTCATCTCCGTGAGCCAACATCGGAACACCCTGACTCACCATCAGGGTGGTGATGAAGTTCCGCTGTTGGCGTATCCGCAGGGCATTGACCGCCGGATCGTCAGTCTCGCCCTCTACTCCGCAGTTCCAGGATCGGTTGTGGCTTTCGCCGTCGTTGCCGCCTTCGCCGTTCGCGTCATTGTGCTTCTCGTTGTAGGACACCAGGTCGCGCAACGTAAATCCGTCATGGGCGATCACGAAGTTGATCGACGCCGTGGGGCGCCGGTCCGAGTGCTCGTAGAGGTCGCTGGATCCGGTGATCCGGGAGGCGAACTCAGCCAGCGACGCCGGCTCTCCGCGCCAGAAGTCACGCACGGTGTCGCGGTACTTTCCGTTCCACTCGGTCCATAACGGGGGGAAGTTGCCGACCTGATAGCCGCCGTCGCCCAGATCCCAGGGTTCGGCAATCAGTTTGACCTGGGAGATCACCGGATCCTGCTGGATGATGTCGAAGAACGCCGACAGCTTGTCTACTTCGTGGAATTGCCGGGCGAGGGTCGCCGCAAGATCAAATCGGAACCCGTCGACGTGCATCTCTAAGACCCAATAGCGCAACGAGTCCATGATCATCTGCAGCACGTGTGGGTTGCGCATGAGCAGGCTGTTGCCGGTGCCCGTGGTGTCGTAATAGTGCTGCTTAGCCTCGTCGACCAGCCTGTAGTAGGCCGCGTTGTCGATACCCCGGAAAGCGATTGTGGGCCCTAGCTGGTTGCCTTCCGCGGTGTGGTTGTAGACCACGTCCAAGATCACTTCGATGTCGGCCTCATGCAATGACTTGACCATCGCTTTGAACTCGGTCGTCTGCTGAGCCAAGTCGCGGCTGCTGGTATAGCCGTTGTGTGGTGCCAGGAAGCCGATGGTGTTGTAGCCCCAATAGTTGGACAGTCCTCGATCGACCAGATGAGAGTCGTTGACGAACTGATGCACCGGCAGCAACTCAATCGCTGTAACGCCGAGCGACGTCAGGTGGTCGATGATCACCGGGTGACCAATGGCTGCATAGCTGCCTCGCACGTCATCTGGGATACCCGGATGAGTCATCGTGAGACCCTTCACGTGCATCTCGTAAATGATGGTCTCGTGGTACTCGTGCCGTGGCGGTCGATCATGGGCCCAATCGAAATACGGCCTAGTAACCACCGACAGCATGTTGTGACCGAGGGAATCCAAATCATTGAACGCCGTCGGGTCGGCAAAGCGATAGGAGAACAACGATTCGTCCCCGTCGATCTGGCCGCTGATGGCCTTGGCGTACGGATCGAGTAGGAACTTGGACGGGTTACACCGATGACCTTTGGCGGGGTCGTACGGGCCGTAGACCCGATAACCGTAGCGCTGGCCTGGCTGGATCCGTGGGATGTACGCGTGCCAAACATTGCCGTCGACCTCGATGAGCTCGACCCGCATCTCCGTACCGGCGTCGTCGATCAGGCATAGCTCGACCTTGGACGCTACTTCGGAGAACATTGCGAAGTTGACGCCTGTGCCATCGAACGTAGCACCCAGCGGGTACGGCCTGCCGGGCCACATGTCCACGCTCTGCCCCTGCAGCCTGCCAATTGTTTCCAACACGACGCTCTCTCTCCCGCCCCGGGCACACCCCGAACCCCTAGGCAACAACGCTACGAGCATCATCTATACCCACGGCGGCCAGGTTTCAGCGGCCACCTCGGCGCAGAAGAAAGAATATGCGGCGCTCGCAGCACAAGTCATAGCTGCTCGCGCATCGCGCTTTGGATCCTCGCCGTCGTCGTCGCTCGCAGAGGAAAGAACGCATCCGCTCACTCCTCCTCCCTGCGGCGGCGCGCGACTCCGACGCTCGCAGCACAATGAGATCCGTGCGACGCGAGCCGTCAGTTCTCCACCTCGATCTTGACGCCTTCTTCGCATCAGTCGAGCAGCGCGACAAGCCATCGCTCCGCGGGAAACCGGTCGTCGTGGGCGGTCTCGGTCAGCGCGGAGTTGTCGCCACTGCGTCGTACGAGGCGCGCGTGTTTGGCGTTCGATCGGCCATGCCGATGCACGAGGCACGGCGACGCTGCCCGCATGCGGCATTCCTTGCCGGCCGGTTCGGCGCATACCGCGCGGCAAGTCGTCAAGTGATGGACGTGTTGCACAGTCTGTCGCCGCTCGTGGAGCCACTCTCATTGGACGAAGCCTTCGTTGACCTCCGAGCAGCGACAACCGCTGTGGATTTCAGCCGAACCGGCTTGGAGCTGTTGATCCGGCTACTCAAGGACGAAGTTCGGGAGACTACGAACGGTCTGACTGCCTCAGTGGGTGTTGGCACGTCGAAATTCATTGCGAAGGTGGCCAGCGAGCTAGCCAAGCCGGACGGCAGCTCCATTGTTGCAGCGGGCGACGAGCTAGAGCTACTGCAACCCATGAAAGTTGCTGTCATCCCTGGCGTCGGCCCGGTCACCCAGCAGAAGTTGCACCGCATCGGCATCCACACGGTGTCCGATCTCCAGGGGTGCCCCCTCGATGAGCTCGCTCAAGTGATCGGCAAAACCCATGCGCAGTCCCTGCTTGAGCTGGCCTACGCACGTGATGACCGGCCGGTTGAGCCCGATCGTGAAACGAAGTCGATCTCGGTCGAGGACACCTTCGAAACCGACCTTGTTTCCCGAGAGGACTTCGCCACGATCTTGGTCCGCCAGGCACACCTGGTGGCTGGGCGACTCAGAGCGGCACGCCTGTTTGCGCACACGGTCTCGATCAAGGTCCGAATGCATGACTTCTCCACGTTCACAAGATCACGCACGCTCCGCAGTGCGACAGATCATGCGGATGTCATCGGCTCGGTGGCCATCTCTCTCCTTAGCGCTGTCGACGCCACAGGAGGGGTCCGGCTCTTGGGTGTCGGCGTGGCCGGCTTGACCGATGTGCTGCAGGAAGACCTCTTCGCAGACGAGACGTCGGCGACACACCGGAGCGAAGACGTGATCGATGATCACTCGACGGCTGAAGAGGAACCTAGGCGTCACGATTGGCAACCGGGGATCGATGTCGAGCATGATCAGCACGGTCGTGGCTGGGTCTGGGGGGCGGGGCTCGGACGGGTGACCGTGCGCTTCGAGACGAGCCAGACGCCGCCCGGTCCCGTCCGGACTTTCGCGTGCGACGATCCAGCACTGCATCGGATCCTCGTGCCCTGACTCTGCGCGGAGCGTGCGGGGGTTCAAGGGGGTCGCCCCCTTGCTCATACTGCGCGGAGCGTGCGGGGGTTCAAGGGGGTCGCCCCCTTGCTCATACTGCGCGGAGCGTGCGGGGGTTCAAGGGGGGTCGCCCCCTTGCTCATACTGCGCGGAGCGTGCGGGGGTTCAAGGGGGTCGCCCCCTTGCTCATGCTCTGATCAGGCCCGAGCATCGACTCCTGAGGCGGCCTCAATGAGCCCGAGGAACAATCCGTAGTCTTCACCACTCTCGGGATGCCACTGCACGCCAAGCCAGAATGGCCGTTCGGGATCCTCGATGGCCTCGATGGTGCCATCGGCCGCGCGGGCCGTCGCCTCGAAGCCGGGATGGGTGAGGACCGACTGGTAATGGTGACAGCTCACCTGCACTCGATCACCTACGAACCTACGCACGCGGGAACCTTCGCGGGTGGCAATCGACGTCCAACCAAAGGAGTTGCCACCCGGCGCGTGCTCCTCGTGGCCCACAACATCTGGTAAGTACTGTTCGAGCGTGCCGCCAGCCCGAACAGCCATCACCTGCATTCCCCGGCAGATGCCGAGCGTCGGAAGCCCGATCCGATCAGCGGCGTCCAGCAGCCCAAACTCCCAAGCATCACGATCACGACGCACCTCGGTCGTGGGATGGGCCATCTGGCCGTAGCGCTCCGGATCCACCTCGGCACCGCCGGTTATGATCAACCCATCGAGCCGGGAGACGATCTCAGCCATGCCGTCGGTCTGTGGTGGCAGCAGCAGAACCACACCACCTGCAGCCTCAACCGATCGGGTGTAGACCGACGGCAGCAGGTCAGCTGACATGTTCCACACATCCCAGGCAGCCTGCTCGCGATAAGTCGTCAGGCCAATGACGGGTCGGCCTTGTCTCCCGCCCACCGCCGTCATGGCTTCCATTCTCACATTCTTTCGAAGCCGCGCCTCAGCTCCCAATCGGTAACGGCCGCATCGAACGCCTCCAATTCGACGTCAGCTGTGGTGGCGTAGTGGTCGACTACGTCGTCCCCAAAGGCTGTACGTGCAACCTGTGAGGCAGCGAAGGCTTGCCGTGCCTCCCGCAGCGTGCGCGGAATGCAGGGGAAGTCAGACGCGTGGATGTTGTCGATGAGCTCCGGGCCGAGTTCCAGATCATGATCGAGCCCGTAAAGCCCCCCGGCGACCATCGCCGCCAAGGCGAGGTACGGATTGACGTCACCGCCTGGCACCCGATTCACCAACCTCGCAGACTGACCATTCCCCGCAAGCCGGACTGCGCAGCGGTCATCAACCCCCCATGCGATGGTGGTCGGCGCAGACGATCCGGCGACGAAACGCTTGTAAGAGTTGATGTTCGGGGCGTAGAGCAAGGTGAAGTCGTACATCGTCGCCAACAGGCCGGCGACGAAGGAGTCAAACACCTTGGTGCGACCGTGGTTCCTCCAGAAGGCTGCTGACCCGTCGGCGCTCCTCAGTGATAGCTGAATCCGACAGGAATTGCCTTGCCCCTCGTCGTACTTGGCCATGAATGTGATCGCTTTGCCATGCTGGGCGGCGATCTCCTTGGCCATCGTCTTAAAGACCGCGTGATTGTCGGCGGCAGTCAATGCCTCGACGTGACGGAGGCCGATCTCATGCTGCCCCAGGTTGCGCGCGCCTCTGACCGACTCGACATCCATCCCTGCTGCGTACGTCACGTTGCGGATCTCCCGCAGCAACGGCTCGAGCCGACTGCCTCCGAGGATCGAGTAGTCGACGCTGTATTGGTGGGCCAAAGCAAGGTCACGATAGTGCGCGATCCAGGCATCCTCGTAGCTGGTGTGGAACGCCATGAACTGCAGTTGGGTACTAGCTAGCACCACGTAGTCCCGTTTGGCCACGGCCTCCAACTGCTGCTTCAAGATCGTCCTTGGCGATTGGACGGCCGGCGTCTGGTCCGGCCAGACCGCGTCACACTGCACCATCACTGCGCCAGGTTGGTGGGGCAGCAAACGGATCGTCTGCGGATCGATGACGAGCATCATTTCGCCGTAGTTGCCTAGTGAGGACAACGTGTAGGGGTCGGCAATGTTCATGTCGACGTCTACGGCGAACAAGTAGGCCGAGCTCTCGTCCCCGTGATCCAGAACGTGTTCCGCGAAGTACGCCGCATGTAGTCGCCTGCCTTGCAGCCGCCCTTGCACGTCGGTGAAGGCGACGACGACGGTATCAATATCGCCCTCGTTGATCCGTCGTCGAAGATCATGCACGCTGAGATGACGGGTGTTGCGTAGTTCGGTCATGTCGTTCCCTACTCCTTGCCGCGGCAAGATCGCCACATCATGAAGAGTCGCTCTTGACGCTAGACCAAAAACTCAGCGGGCCCCAGGTCGGCGGTGTCTACGCTGTGCCCCATGGCGATGTGGGTGGGTGCGCTGCAGTTCGACCTGTTGCTCGGCAATGTGCATTCACTCAAGGAGAAGCGCTCGTTAGTACGCCCGCTGATCGCGGAACTGCGCAGGCGCTTCGAGCTCAGCGTCGCCGAAGTTGATCATCTCGAGCTGCACCGACGGGCGGCGATTGGGGTAGCCGCGGTGAGTTCCGACCGGGCACATCTAGTCGACGTGCTCGATGCGGCCGAGCAGTTGGTCGCGTACCGCCCCGAGGTTGAGCTGCTGTCGGTACGCCGCACGCTGCGATCCGCCAATGATTGAGTTTTCTTTTGAGAGCTGCTCGCGAAATGTTTGATTGCTCGCCCAGCTCGCGAGGATTCAGAGCTGCTTCTGCCGATCGCGCCAGCCTGCCGCGTATGGCTCGCCAAGATCAATATCGATCACCCGGCGACTGGGTGCCAGTAGGGCGGGCTCGTGAAAGCACACGAGCCGCTCGTCTGCCCACGGTCCCGAGATCGTGTTGCCATCAGCAATCACATCACCAGATTGGAACAGGTAGACCGCGGCGCTGAATAGCATCGGGGCGATCTCACCGGGCTGGCGATCCCGGAAGTGGCACTGAACGTCGGGTAGGCCGAATACGTGCAGGCCGAGGGTATCCATGACCATCACCCCCGGGTCGTTCGCGATGCTGAAATACCGAACGTTGATCAGGCCATCAAGATCACCTGGGGCGAAGAGCTTAGGGTTGCCAACTCGCTGACTCTGCGGCCAGCTCAGCACACTCGGGCGGGTACGTCGCGCCAACTCGGCAACCACACGACTCATCGCGCCCCAACGCTGCTCCGGTGTCCTGTCATCACCGAACATCTCAGTCACCAGGAGGCTGTGACGGCTAGCCGATACGGCCATTTCAGCACCGGCCCAGTCCCAGGTCTGACTGATGTCGGGCAAGGCCTTGCCGCCCTCCCCCAGCGGGGCTGGCCGACATGATCACGGTTAGCAGCGGTGACGGCGGGTCGCCATGCGGAACAACAATCGACTCAAGTTGCAGCTGGGTCGCCGGCCACTGCGATCGCAAATCCTGAATTAGCCGAGGATCACCCAGGTCGGGCGCCTCGGCGTACCACAACTCAACGACGAGTGGGGCGGTTTGGCTTCGAGTGCCGCTGCTCACGGCACCACTCTTACCCTTCGCTGATCAGGATCAGTCATCCCCGGCGTTGGCACCGGCCACACCAGAACAGATTGCGACCGGCAAGCAGTTCAGTGCGTACCTTGGAGCCGCAGACCAAGCAGGCCATGCCGGCGCGCCGGTATACATAGACCTCACCGCCATGATCATCCTGACGGGGCGGCCGGCCCATGGCCTCGGGCGTGTGCTCGGGGCGTACGGTGTCGATCCGGTTGTCCGCCACACCTTGCGGCATCAGCTCGACAAGATCGGTCCAAATCCCCCGCCAGCTCCGCCGGCTCAGCTTCTGGCCGGGTCGATGCGGATCGATCCGGTTACGAAACAGCACCTCAGCCCGGTACACGTTGCCGACACCGGACATAATGGTTTGGTCCATCAGGAGCGCGGCGATGGGCCGGCTCGCACGATGGATCCGCCGCCAAGCAAGATCAGGGTCGGCGTCCGCGCGCAGCGGGTCGGGACCAAGCACAGCCACCTGCGAGGCGATCTCGGCCCGCGTGCTCAGCACACAGAGCTGGGGACCGCGCAAGTCGGCTGCGGCCTGGTCGGTTGCGATCCGCGCCCGGACCTCGCCGCGAGGCGGGTCCGGGGGGCCTAACTCGAAGCTGCCGATAAGGCCCAGATGGACGTGCAGAAACCGATCGCCGTCGAACTCACAAAACAAATGCTTACCGTGCGCCGTCGCCTCGACCATCCGTGTCCCATCAAGCTGTGCCGCCGACTCCGCAAACCGGCCCTGCGGACTGGTGACTGACACGACTCGCCAGCCGAAGGCCTGTGTCAGATCGAGAGCGAGCCGGTGCAGCGTGTTGCCCTCCGGCAAGGTTTCCTCCTAAGCCCTTGGAGAGTAGCGACGGTGCTCGCGTAACACTTCCATTGCGATCATGCACGCATCCCACGAATCTGCTTTAGCGTGTGAGCCATGACAGGTGCGTTGCCACCTGGGGGTCGCCCCTCAGGAACGCACGGCGAAGGAACACACTACTCGGGGACTACGCACGACTCACGCGACGTTTGGCCGCGTGATTTCGGGCGGGATGGTGTCTCGGGGCTGGTCACTCTGGACCGTGCTATGCGCGGGCGGGACGTATCCCGCCCGGATCTCGACGACGAACGCGTCGCGGCGGAGGTCATCGACGAGCTACTT
>JBKOZG010000136.1:0-17355 GCA_046725775.1 Actinomycetota bacterium
GCGCATCACTGGTGTTGATATACATGAGCCGAGACACTGGATACGAGGCGAAAGGTGCGTCGGTGGTCGGCAAGTTGTGGTCCTCAATGTTCGGTCGAGTCGTTACTGATCGGCAGCCTCCGACTGACCCCAGCGCCATGGAGAAGAGTCTTGGCGTAGCGCCAGCTTTGGGTATGAAGCTCACTGGCGATCCGCACCCCCTCGACCGCCTGGTGAGCGTGCAGCCGAACACGGTGGCTGTGCTCTTCGAGCAGGACAGCGTGCCACGGCTCAAATTCCCCGGTGAATACCTGACGCCCGGACTGCTTCCCTCGCTGCGCCCGGTACAGGTGCTGGCCGTCAACACAGCACCCGTCGAGCTTGACGTGACGGTCGACCATCTCCTCACCCTGGACGGCCACGAGATCGAGCGGTGCCTGGTCCGAGTGACCGTTCAGCTCACAGATCGCGACAGATACGGCTCTGTGGCCGGCCTAGCGGCAGAGTACGGGACCGAACTCGAGGCGCACTTGCTGCAGCGGGTCGAAACCGAGGTGGCGATGGAGATGCATGCCGCCGTCAAGATGAACCGGCTCGCCGACCTGCGTCGTCAAACGGTGCAGCAGGTCATGGCTGAGCGTTGGCTTCCCAAAACCTTCGCAAGCGGCGCGTTGGTGCGCCGGGATTTCGCAGTCATCGAGGTCAGCTGGCCCAAGGACAGCGCCATTCCGGCTGCAATCGCTCAGCAAATCTCGCCAAAGACGGGCCAGACCGGCTCAGTGTTCAAGCCGGAACCTGCTGCGTCTCTCGCGGCGAGAGGCTCGGCAGCGTTCGTGACCGAATTGACAATGGACGCTGGACTGCGTCGGATCTGGCGGCGCCACGCAGAACCGGAACTTCGAGCGATCGCGGGTGCCAAGGTCGGCAATTCGGCGACCGTAGTTGCCGTGGCAGACCGGGAGCCCGGCGCTTATGAAGGAAGCCGGCTCCGCGAAGCTTTTGGCAGCTACCTCGAAGATCGCAATCTGCATTTTGTAGCCGCCGTCGCAGATTCCTACGAGGATCTGGTTCGCGCCTGGTTCAAGCAGGTCGACGGCAGTCCGGGTCGATTGGTAACGGTCCGATCGGTTGATGACGACTCGGTCCTCCGGATCGGTGTCGATCATGCCCTGCGGTCGGCCGAGGAGCGTACGCGAGGACTGTCGGTTGGTAGCCAATCGGATCGAGAGGCTCTACGGCGGCTGGTTCCCCATGAGCGGGTCGAGTTCGTGGCGGCGGACACGACAGGCTGATCCGATGAGAGTGGGCGGCACCCCATGGTGACCAAGATCACCTACACCAATCCGGGCGCTGCACGCCCGGAAGTGGGGTCGCTCGGACCATCTTCCGCCGAACGCGCAGAGGACTCCCGGAAGATCCGGCACGCAGCCGTGATACCCCTGGTCATCTCGCTCGGTGCCCAGTGGGTCTTCTTCATCCATTACTGGATTCCGGAGACGAGCACCTTCCCGGCCAACGAACTCTGGCTCACTCAGCTGTCACCGCTGGCTTCAGCTGCTCTGACCAGTGAAGGCCAGCCACAAGTCCAGGCGCAGAACGGGCAGTGGGGACTTCCGGCGCTGGTGCTGCTGGTGTGTGCCTTTGCGCTTTTCTTGCTATCCCGAACCCGGCACTGGCTTGGCCGCACAGCGATGCTCGCTCCGGCAGCACTCGGCCTGCTAGCTGCCCTAGCAAGCGTTATCGGGCTCGCCGCAAAGGGTGAGTTGCGATCAACGATGATCGGCGTATTACTGCTGATTATTTGGGTGTGGAGTGCTGGCTATGCCTCTCTTCACGGGTTCCTCGACAACCTGGCCCCGCTGCCTCGCAAGACCTGGCACAGCGGGCTGCCCCTTCTCGCCGCGTACGCAATTGTCGGCCTGGCCCCGATCGCAGTGGGCCGCTGGTTGTTCGCTCCGGAGCTGCGCGACGCCGCGTACGCACTGCAAGAGAACACGGAAGCGCTGCGTCTCGCCGCTCTGTGGACCCCAGCCAGTACGCTGCTCTACCTCTGCGGACTGTTGCTCGGCGTCGCTGTCTGGGTGGCCTATCAGGCGTGGCCGCCGCGCCGCGATGCTGGGTTCATCGGCCGCTGCCTGATCGTAATCGGCATCCTGATCGTCACAGGTGCCGTCGGGTGGCCAGCGACCAGCGTCGCCGAGAGAAGGGTGACCGAGCTGACCTACGAAAGCCCGGCTGACGAAGTCCGCTTCAGCTGCGGCACCTGGATCCTCGATCAGCCCACAACCAGCACACAGCAAAGGGAACCAGCAAAGACCCTGGTGATCAGCGGCTTCACATGCCGGACGGTGACAACGTTCGCTGGGTACCAGCAGCTCTCGACCCGGGAGATCGATGTCTCGCTATCACCTGTCATCGCATATACGCCTGAGGGTGCCAAGATCTCTGGACGAATTGTCGCGGCCGAGTACGGTGAGGTCATCGTCGTCGCGGGCAGCAACAGGTTCGATGCCCGCGCGAATGTACTTCTTGGCCTGGGCCTAACCGACAGCGCAGAGCTCTGGCCCTATCGCTGTGGGAATGAGCCGGTGAGGGTGCGCTTCGCCAACGTGCCAGGGGGGGACAATCCGGCCAACGGGTATATCACTCAAGGCGAGGTTGGCCCCGAGGTAGTGGCGAGCTGCAATGGCCAGATCGTGCGCATTAACCCGATGACCGGACCTGGATGATCATGGAGTAATTGTCCAGATGAGCACCGCAACAAAAGCGGCCCAGACCGCAAGATTCCTCGGCGGCATGTATCGGGAACGAGCGCGGGTGCTCTACTGGGCGCACGTCCGCGGCGACCTGTTCAGCCGCCTCAATCTGCCGAACCACCACACGGACCCCTACCAGATCTATGAAGAGATGCGCGCCAAGGGCCCGATGTTGCCGACCCGGCTCGGCAACTACAGCACCACCAGCCACCGGCTGTGCAATGAGGTACTACGGAGCCGGAAGTTTGGAGTGTCCACAGAGGACGGAAGTGAGGACCTCGCACAGCAGGTAGGAATGGACCTCTCGCTGCTCGAACTCAACCCACCCGACCACAGTCGGATCCGCAGGCTCGCCGCACCAGCTTTCACCCCGCGGCGGATGGCGGGCTACGCAGATTTGGTGGATCAAGCCATCCGGCAGCTACTCGACCAATGCGAACGCGAGCGCGAGTTCGACTTGATGACCACCTTCGCCTCGCCACTGCCCATTGCAGTGGTGACCCACCTGCTTGGTCTGCCCAATGAGCCTGAGCGGTTTCGGCGGCTGGGCTCGACGATAGCCCGAGCGCTGGATGGCATCTGGTCGCTCGGCCAGGCCCGTACGCTGGCGGCCGCCGACGCTGAGCTCCGGACCACATTTGCCGAGCTACTCGACCGGCGGGCAGTAGAGCCCGGCGACGACCTGGTGTCCGCTCTGGTGTCTGAGCAAGGGCGGGCAATCACTCCAGCGGAGCTGTCGGCACTTGTACGGCTGCTGCTGATCGCAGGCTTCGAGACCACGGTTAATGCGATTGGTAGCGGCTTGCGCTGGCTGCTGGCCGACCGAGAGCAGTGGGAGTTGCTCGTCGCAGGTCCCGAGCGGTCGCCGGCCGTTGTAGAGGAGGTGCTTCGTTTTGATCCTCCAGTCCAGCAGACCGCGCGGGTAGCCAATCAGCCGGCCGAGGTAGGCGATGTGTTGGTGGCGAGGAACCAGTGGGTGATCACACTCTTGGCGGCGGCCAACCGCGACCCCGACGTTTACCCGGAACCTAATCGCTTCGACATTTCCCGCGAGTCACCAGTCGAGCACCTCGCCTTCTCCGGCGGCATTCACTACTGCCTCGGCTCGCCGCTGGCGCGGCTGGAATTGACCCGGGCGTTCCGCGCGCTTGCCGAGCGGTTCCCGCGGATCCGGCAGACGGCGCCGATCACTATGCGTCTCGGTACCACGCTCCGCGGGCCACTACGGTTCCCGGTGGCGGTGTCCTAATGTCATGGGCGCGGCACGGCTGTCAGCGTTGCGTGACGGCAGCCAGGCGGTCGCGATCCGACCGGATCGCGACCGACCCGTCCTGGTCGGTCCTGAGAACGGTCATTCCATTAGAACGCGCGAGCTGTACGGTACGGGGGGCCGGATGACCGTAATCGTTGTCGACGCCGGCACTGGCGATGGCGAGGCGGGCGTGCGGGGCTGCGAAGAACGCCGGATCCTGCTGGGCTGAACCGTGGTGGGGAATCTTGAGGACATCAGCGCGAAGGTCCGCCCCGGTGGCCAGAATCGCCTGCTGGCCAGGCGGCTCGACATCGCCGGTGAGCAGCAGCCGCAGCCCTCTCACCTCGACCATGATCACCAAACTGCTGTCATTCTGCTGCGACGACTCATCCTGATCGACGGCCGCATGGTGCACTGGTCCGAGCACGTGCAACTCCGCCTCCCCAACGCTCGCGCGGGTTCCAGGGATGGGCGCATTCACCGGAATCCGCTGTTGGGCAGCGTGGTGGCTGACCATCGCCGTCAGCGGCCCAGGTGCTGCCAGCGGGCTCAGCCACAGCTGACCGATACGACGGTGTCGTAGCACGCCGGTCAGGCCGGCGACGTGGTCGGCATGAAAGTGGGTAATGATCAGCAGCGGCACCCTCCTGATCCCCAGCCGGTCCAGACAGGCCCGTATCGCGGCAGGTTCCGGACCGCTGTCCACCACGATGGCGCTGCTGCCCCCCGTCCGTACTGCGAGCCCGTCGCCCTGGCCGACATCGCATGCAACCAGCACCCAATCCCGTGGCGGCCAGCCCGGCTGGCGCGGTGCTCCGCCCAGGCAGATGATCATGACGCCAGCGAGCAACAGCGAGAGCCAAGGCCGCGACAGGACATATGCCATGGATAGGCCGAGCAGCGGCGAGCAGATGCCCACCCAGGCCAGGGTCAACGGAGTCACCGAGAGGTGCCACTCCGAGCCCGGAAGTTGTGAACCGACTGTGGCGATCCAAATGATCACTTGGGCGCTCCATGCGGCGCCGAAGCCGAACACAGCGGCCAAGGTCCCACTGATCAGTGAAGCTCCAGCGGCAGCAAAGCCCAGCACCGTCGCAGGTCCGACGAACGGCCCAGCCAGCGCATTCGCCGCGAGGCCGGCGACGCTCACCCGGTCGGAGATGGCCACCAGCACGGGAATGGTGGCCAGTTGAGCAGCCAGTGGCACCGCAATCGACTCCGCAATGATCATTGGGAGCCAGCGGTTCATGATCACTGTCCAGCTACGGGCCCACCACACTATGCCGGCACAGGCCAGGACCGACAGCGCGAAGCCGATGGACCTGCTGAGGAACGGATCGGCCAGCAGCAAGATCATGCTCGCGACCGCCATGTTGCGCACGCCAGCCGTCCGATTACCTGATCCCAGCGCGGCCAAAGCCACCAGACCCATCGCAGCCGCACGCAGCACGCTCGGCTCAGTGCGACACAAGGCCACGAAGATGAGCACTCCAGCCAGCCCGACGATGCGGAGCCACCACCCTCGGACGCCTACCCACCGAGCAAGCGTCAGCAGGAAGGCCAATAGCAACGTGAGATTCGCACCGGACACCGCCGTCAGATGAGTAAGGCCAGTTGCTTGAAAGTCCTGGGCAAGCGCCGCATCCAGCCCGGAGGTGTCGCCCAGAACGAGGGCAGGTACCAGCGCCCGCGGCTCCTGACGACGATCAGCGACAGCCTGCCGCAATCCGTCGCGAACCTGTTCGACAAGCCGGAGCCCCGGAGAAGGAGCCTCGACGACGACTGGTGAGCCACGCACTCGCATCACCGCTGCCATGTCCGACCCTCGATCGGGTCGGTCAAGACGGCCCTCTACTGCGAGTCGGCTGCCTACCGGGATCTCGAACCACTGCCCGAGCTCCGGACCGCTGACGACCAGCAGGACCGGAGCTCGGACCAGCCAGGCGCCGCCTCGTCCCTCGATGCGTACGATTGCCGCCTTAATGACCGCAGCGCCTGGCCTCACCCCTGTCCCGGCGATCCGATGGGGATCTTCGCGAATCTCCAGATCCGCCGAGACCGCTGCCCGATGGGTCGCCAGCAGTGCGACAGGTCCATGACGGATCCGATACAAATCGACAGTGCCGGAGCCAGCCACCACCGCAGTGACCAGGGCGACTGCCAGCAGGAGAGCTGAGCGTCGCAGAGCCGCAACCGCCAGACCAACAGTCACGCTCGCCCCGGCCGCTGCAATGCCGGCGAGCCCACCCCAGGTCCCGAACCATGCGGCTCCCCACGCTGCTACCGCAAGCGGAGCCATTCGCAGATCTGTCAAGCGAGTTGGTAAGACCGGTGCGCTGGCTGGCTGCCGGCTCCTCCGGTAGCGACTGATGAGCCCGTCCATACCGGTACGCACCACTCCCACAGGCCACAGCGCCTGGGAGTTCACACCCGGACGTGCGGGGCGATCTCGGCGTACGTCTTGGGTCCGATGCCGTCCACCTCCTGCAGCTCCTCGGTCCGACTGAACCTGCCGTGCTGCTGTCGCCAGGCGAGAATGGCCTGCGCAGTTACCGGCCCCACCCCAGGCAACTCCTCAAGCTGCGGCTGGCTGGCATGGTTTAGATCAAGCGCTCCCGTCGCGGTAGCACCGCTGCCTCGACGACCCGACCCGGGCTGATCTCGAACTTCCCCCGCCGGGTCTGTCCTGGTACCGATCACCACTTGCTGGCCGTCGCCCAGCAGCTGGGCGAGATTGAGTTCACCGGGATCAGCGCGATTGGTCAGCCCACCTGCGGCGTCGATGGCGTCTTGGACTCGTGATCTATCCGGCAGCCGGACTAGACCTGGCTGCCGGACGGCACCGAGGACATGGACAACGATCTTTGAAACGGGCTTGCTCGTCGTAGGTGTTGCTGACCCTTCAGTCGGCGCGGGCGTACTGACCATGACGACCTCACCGGGGCTGGCCACCGCGACCGGCCGGGCACGGAGCAGCAGCCATCCGGCCGTCAGCAGCCCGAGTACCAGCAAGACGCCGATCACCCCAACGTGCATTCGGCTGAACCGCTGTTTCGGCAGCTCCTCCAGGAGCTCGCTGCCAAGCTGCTCTGCCCCCTCGGCGACACCGGCCGAGGTCGAGTCCGAGGGGAACTGCGCCGACTCCTCGACGGGCGCAGGCCCTGGCCCGCGCGCTCTGCGGGGCGGCTGCTCAGTCAAGACCAGCGCCAGTCGGTCGCTGATCAGCCGAGCCAGCTCCAGGTCCTCTTTTGATCGACTTGCCATGTCGAGAAGCTAAGGACGGCAACACCGTGTGGTATGCGCCCCGAAAATCTGTGGACAGCGCTTCGCGTGGGCGCCCGGCTGGGGACAGCGCACGCCGTCGGTCCGGTGCCCTGCGCCGAAATCAGACTCGGGGTGACACAACGATCCCGAGGGTGCCGGGACCGACGTGCACGCCGAGCACTGCACTCACCTCTGAAATGACGATGTCGCCGACCTGCACCCGGCCACTCAGCCGATCGACCAGCCCCCGGGCGCCGTCGGGGTTATCGAGATGATGTACGGCGACGTCAACCAGGCCATGCACTGATGCGGCCCGCTCAAGCGCGGAAAGGCTCAATTCCCAAAGCCTGGTCAGCGCCTTGGACTCGGTCCTGACCCGCTCGAACGGTCGAATCTCCCCATCGGCAACAGTGAGCAACGGCTTCACCGCCAGCGCGGAACCGAGCATCGCCGCCGCCATCCCAATCCGGCCGCCGCGCCGCAAATATTCCAAGCTATCGACGTAGAAGTATGTCGTCGACGCCGCCGCCCGGCGGCGCACCGTCGAGGCCACCTCAGCGGGAGCGGCACCCGAACGCGCCGCCTCCGAGCCGGCCAACGCTGCGTACCCTGCCGCCATCGCCAAAGTCATGCTGTCGACAACCTTGATCGGAATGTCGACGGAGGCCGCGGCAACCTGCGCCGCACTGCAGGTGCCCGAGATCTTTCTGCTGAGGTGGACGGACACGATAGCGTCATAGCCGGCTGCGGCCAGCTCAGCGTAGGTCTTCTCGATCACCTCTCGTGCAGGTCGCGACGTACTCACCTGCCGGCCGTCGCGTAACGCTCTGGCCACTTCGCTCGGCCGCACTTCCGATTCCGGACGGCTGATCTCGCCGATCACGACCTGCAGTGGAATGATCGAGATGTCAGCGCGGGCAGCGTCGGCCGGGTCCAGTGAGGAAGTAGAGTCAGTCACCACTGCGACGCCAGGCATCTGCTCAGCGTAGGACTTTGGCAATTACCGATCGCAGACTCGGGGGCGCAAACTCGTGTCGGTGGACAGCAGACCGATGAGTGATCAGACCAGGCGCATCTGGCGCGCTGGGCCCATGACACTGGTGCTGGTATCAGCCTTCGCTCTTGCCGCGGGTGTGGCGATCCCGATCCTCGCGTACTTGATCTACCGCAACGGCACGCTGTGGCTCCCGGCACTGTTCGTCATACTCACAGTGCTCGCGCTGCTCTACGCGTGGCGATTCGGGCTCCACCCTCGGCTGCAGGTCACTGACCAGAATGTCGAGATCATCAACCCGTTCCGCCGCTACAGCTTCGAGTGGGACGACATCACAGTGATTGCTCCCGGCGAGAACGGCCTGCTCATCGGCTCGGAGGACAGTGCAGCCGAGGCATGGTGTGTCCAGAAGTCCAACTTCGCCAGCCGCCACGGCCGGGTCACACGAGCCGACCGGATTGCCGACCAGCTACTCGACATCGTGGAGTTGCATGATCCGCCAATGGAGGACCAGGAGGCCGGGTCACGCATCCGCCGCGCGCGTCCGGACGAGAGCCGGCAGCTCACCCGACTGGAACGCGACGCAAGCGAGGAGGCGTTAGCACACATCTTTCCGCCCGCCCAGCATCCATATCCGACCAATGCAGTCGCGCGGCGCTGGCGGCATGTACTGAGTGATCGGATGATGCATACCTACCTTCTCGAGGTACATGACAGACCGGTGGGCTACGTCGCTTTTGACGGGGACACGGTGCATCACCTCGGTGTCGTATCGGACCACCAATGCCGCGGATACGGCTCCGCGCTTCTTGAGTTCGCCTGCATGGAGATCTACGGGGGCGGTGTCCGAGAGGCGTTTTGTTGGGTGTTGGCCGACAATCCAGCCGCACGTACGTTCTATCGCGCCCGCGGTTGGACCGAGACTGGCGAGCGGCGGAACTCGGAGTATCCCCCGCATCCGGAGTCGCTTCAGCTGATGCGAAGGAATCCGCACGCACCGCGACGAAGTCTTTAAGGGCGTGAGCGTCGGTATCGCGCGCCAGACGGATGTAGGAACGATGAGCGAAGACACCCTCCACGGGCCGCTCGCAATCGATGTCGACCGCGCGGAGTTTGCTGCCGCCGGGCATCCTGGCGCGGTGACGATCAGCACCCCCCACCGCCTCGGAGCCCGGCCGACAGCCGCCAGCTGGGACAGCCAACCGTTGCGCCCCGACTTCCAAGGTCTGCTGTTCAGCATTGCGGGAGTCGCGTTGCTGCCGGCGATGGCCGCGACGATCATGCGAGTAGTGCCCCCGACCGACGATACTGGCGCCCAGCTAGCGGCCTTCATTCCTTATGGACTCATCGGCTATCTGGTGGCGCTCAGCTGCCTACTGGTCGCGCTCGTGAGGGCCAGACGCCGGCTGGTCCTAACGGTGATCACTGTCGTCGTCGCGGCGTTGACTACTCTTCATCTCGCTTGGCTGGCACCGCTGTTCGTCAATGATCATCGCCTCGCCGCCACTGGCGAGTTTCGGCTGATGAGTCTGAACATGCTCCACGGCGCAGCGGACTCACAGGGGGTCGCTGAACGTGCAGCGGAGACCGATGTCGTGATCTTGCTCGAGGCAGCACCTTCCGCCCTCACACGCTTGAAGTCATTCGGCTGGGATGAACGTTTTCCATACTCATTGGGAGATCCGAAGGACGGCTCGTTCAACACAGCGGTCTACTCGCGTTTTCCGCTAAGCGACAGCAAGCCGGTCGGCGGAACTTCTTTTCACCAGTGGGTGACCACGCTGCGTGTACCCGACATCGGCAGCATCCGACTGATGGCCGTTCATCCATGCAACCCCTACTGTGGTGGTAATCGCTGGACAGCCGAGCATGAGATCCTGCGCGAGGTGGTGATCGACAACCTTGATCAGCCATTGGTGGTGGCCGGCGACTTCAATGCCGTCGAAGATCATGGGCCAATGCAGGCTTTGCGACGGCTCGGACTGAAAAGCGCGACCGACGTCGCCGGAGTCGGCTGGCTTCCTACTTATCAGGCCAATGGCCCATTACCTCCGCTGCTGCCAATTGATCACGTGATGATCAACGAAGATATGACAGCCAGCTCGGTATCCAGCTTTACGATCCGCGGCACCGATCACCATGGCCTATTCGCCGAGCTTGCGTTGACGGCACCCTGACGGTTCAGTCGATAGAGTCGCTACTTCGTCGCCTGAGCGCCGGTGGGAAAGCAGGTATCGGGCTTATCGGGCCACAATGCTGACCAGTTTCGGGGCTCGTATGATCACCTTGGCAACCTCCCGGCCATTCAGGGCACGTACCACCGAATCTACGGCCAGGGCCCGGGCGCGCAGCTCGTCCTCGCTGATATCCGGCGGTACCTCCAGCCGGCCACGCACCTTCCCTTGAACCTGTACGACACAGGTCACTGCCTGAGTCACCAGCAGGCTGGCGTCGACCATCGGCCAGCTCGCGTTCGCGACCGACGGCTTGTGGCCCAGCCGTTCCCACATCTCTTCGGCGACATACGGCGCCACCAGACTCAGGGCGATGGCGACAACCTCAGCCGCCTCACGTACTGCGGGATCGCCCGCCCCGGGAGCACTGTCGATCGTCTTACGCGTGGCATTAACCAGCTCCATGACCCGAGCGATAGCCACGTTGAACCGCTGTCCATCGATGCACTGCTGGATGTCGGCCAGCAACCGGTGAGTCTCACGACGCAGCGTTTGATCACCATTGGTGGGATCGGTTCCACGCGCGCTCGTGACGTCGGCCGCTAGCCGGTAAGCGCGTTGCAGAAACCGCAGCGAGCCGCCCGGTGAGACATCGGCCCAATCGATGTCCTCCTCGGGCGGTCCGGCGAAGACCAAGGTCAGCCGTACCGCATCGACCCCGAATGCGTCAATTTGTACCCCCAGGTCAACCCCGTTGCCCAGCGTCTTGCTCATCGCCTTGCCTTGGTTGATCACCTGGCCCTGGTTCAGCAGCCGGCGCATCGGCTCCACGAAATCAACCACGCCCATGTCGTGGAGCACCTTTGTGAAGAACCGCATGTACAGCAGGTGCAAGATCGCATGCTCCACTCCCCCGACATATTGGTCGACCGGCATCCAACGCCGTACGTCTTCAGGGTTGAAGGGACCTTCCTCGTAGTCCGGAGAGCAGTAGCGGAAGAAGTACCACGACGAGTCGACGAAGGTGTCCATCGTGTCGCTGTCACGCTTCGCCTGTCCTGCGCAGCGCGGACATGAGGTGTTAACCCACTCGGTCGCTGCGGCCAGCGGCGAGACTCCCTTGGGCGCCAGATCCGCCCCCCGCAGGTCGGGAAGTTCGACCGGCAGCTGATCATCGGGCACCGGCACCTCGCCACAGTGCTCACAGTGGATGACCGGAATCGGAGCCCCCCAGTAGCGCTGCCGACTCAACAGCCAGTCCCGCAGTCGGTAGGTCACGGCGCCTTGGCCCGCGCGTTCCGCTTCCAGCTTCGCGACGATCTCGCGAACTCCAGCCTCCATGCCCTCTAGGCCGTTCAGCGGACCGGAATTGATGTAGGTGCCATCCCCGGGCGTCGCGATGCCGGTGATGGCCGGATCCGGGTGGCCCGTATCGATCACCTCACGGACGGGTAGGCCGAAAGCCAGAGCGAAGTCTAGATCGCGTTGATCATGGGCTGGGACTGCCATGATCGCCCCGGTGCCGTACTCAGACAGCACATAGTCGGCCGCATAGACCGGAATCTTCTCACCATTCACTGGATTCGTAGCATGTACGCCTAAGAAGACGCCGGTCTTCGGGCGTTCGGTGGACTGCCGCTCGATCTCGGTCTCGCGCTTGGTCTGCTCCAGATACTCCTCAAACACAGCACGCTGCTCGTCGGTAACGACCTCCGACGCCAGCTGCGCGTCGGGAGCGATCACAAAAAACATGGCGCCATACAAGGTGTCCGGCCGGGTCGTGAACACCCGCACCGGTTGTTCCCAATTTTCGACCATGAAGTCGACGTAGGCGCCGTCGGAGCGGCCGATCCAGTTGCGCTGCATGGTCAGCACCCGCTCCGGCCAGCCATCAACAAGATCATCCATGTCGTCCAGCAATCGCTGCGCATAGTCGGTGATCTTGAAATACCACTGAGTCAGCAGGCGCTTGGTCACCACCGATCCGCAGCGCTCACACAGACCGGCGACAACCTGCTCGTTGGCCAGCACGGTCTGGTCCTGCGGACACCAATTGACCCAGCTGGCCTTGCGGTAGGCCAGTCCGCGCTCGTAGAAGCGCAGAAACAGCCATTGGGTCCAGCGGTAGTACTCCGAGTCAGAGGTGTGCAGCCTGCGGCTCCAGTCAAAGCTCAGCCCGTAACGGCGAAACGAGGTGGCCTGGGTCTCAATGTTCTCGTACGTCCACTCAGCCGGGTGGGCGTTGCGCTTGATGGCCGCGTTCTCCGCGTTCAGACCGAAAGAGTCCCACCCAATGGGGTGAAGTACGTCATAGCCCTTCAACCGCCAGTAACGAGCGATGACATCACCCATGACGAAGGCCTCCGCGTGGCCCATGTGCAGATCACCGGAGGGGTAGGGGAACATGTCCAGCATGTACCGCCGCTCGGCGGAGCCGTCATCTTTGGGTACGAAAGTCTTGTCGGCCTCCCAGAAGGCCTGCCATTTCTCCTGCGCGGCACGCGCCTCGTAGCCGGTTGGCTCCTCGGCCGCGGTGTCGGTCGGCTCGCGAGCCTTAACGCGCTCGATCTGCTCGGTCATGATGTCGTCTTGTCTCCTTAGTTGTGCATCACGTGCAGCCATCTGGACATGAAAAAACCCCTCGCCGTGGGCATGAGGGGCTGCCGCGCAGGGTTCCTACGCGGCTAGGTAAGGAGGGCAACGCGTTGCATAAAGGTCAGGGTAGCGCACCAGGCGAAAGACGCTCCCCGATTTTTGCATCGCCAGTGACCCTGAGGCGCCATCCGGCCCATTTTCTGTCAGGGAGTGACGCGTTTCCAGGGTGATCGTCACAGGCTGCGGCTAGCGTCAGTGGCGTGCGCCGCCTCACCAACAATCAATTGCGTCTGCGTACGCTGCGCCGGCAGTTTCCGGCAATTCGAGGTCGCGGTCCCGCAGCGGTCGTGGAGTTGTTCCAGCGGCTCGGACCGATCCAGTCCCAGGTGCCGCGAGCGCCCTTCCTGACCATCTCCTCCCGGTTGCCTGGCGTCAGCTACGACACGGTGTGCGCCTTGTTCGAGGCGCACCAGCTGCTCAAGACCAGCAATATCCGGGGCACCGTCCACACCAGCGTTCCGGAGCAGTTTGCTTGGCTGGACGCCGTCGCGCGCCGCTCCCGGGCGGCACAGTTGCGCAGTGTTTTGAAGTTGCAGGAGATCACGGCGGAGCAGCTGTATGCCGAGATCGAAGGGTTCGCCTCAAACGACTGGACACCGCGCTCGGAGATCGTGACGCACGCGCGAGCCTGGCTAGCCGAACGCGAGATAGGCGGCGGGGCCGAGGTGCCGAATGTCCTCTCTGACAGCCTTCTGTGGGGTCACAGCGGACTGCTGCGACGTCCCCGGGACACCCGATGGGACAAACGCACCGACATGTTCCATCAACGCGCTCGTAGCCTGCTGCCGGACCTACCCGAGTGGGACCACGCGGAGGCTTTGCTGGAACTCGTTCGGGTCCACCTCGGCTCGTACGGCCCAGCGCTGCGCGAAGATCTGGCGTTCTTCTTCGCCGTCGGCCTGGCTGCTGTGGACGACGCGGTGCGGCGCCTCGGAGATGAGGTCGTGCGGCTGCCTGGTCCCAACGACAAGGACTATCTCGACCTCGCGGACCCTCCTCGCGGCAGTACACCGGATCTGGGATTACGCATGCTGCCTGAGTTCGACGGGCTGCTCGTCGGCTACCACGGGCGGAATCGCACCCGTTTCCTGACCGAGCACCAGCTGCCGCAGGTCTGGGCCAAGGTGAACGGTCTGTTCTCCCCGGTCGTGCTCTACGACGGACGTCTGGTTGCCAGCTGGAGGACGATCACTAAGGGCAGTCGCACTGACATCGACGTCACCATGCTTGATCCGCATCCAGTGCTGGCCGATGACCTGTTCGCCGGCGCGGTCGCTGCTACCGAGCAGGTTCTCGAGCTCAAGATCACCGATCTGCGCGTCCGCTCCCCGCTACGCTGAGCGCGCGAGAGGAGTGCACGAGATGACATGGTTGGTGACCGGCGGCGCCGGATACATCGGTTCGCACGTGGTACGCGCTTTAATCGATGACGGCATCAATGCTGTAGTTGTCGATGACTTATCCAGCGGGCACCGTGGCTTTGTCGGCAGCGATGTTCCCTACTACGAGGGCAGCGTCTTGCAGCGGGAGCTTCTCGATCAGATCTTCACCGAACACAAGATCAGTGGCGTGGTCCACCTCGCCGGCTTCAAGTACGCCGGCGTCTCGGTGAGCCAGCCACTGCACACCTACACGCAAAACATCACCGGAATGATCACCGTGCTGGAGTCGATGGCTGCCAACGGGGTGGCCAACTTCGTGTTCTCCTCTAGCGCCGCGGTCTACGGCACACCTCCCACCGACCTGGTCAGCGAACAGGAGCCGACGCACCCGGAGTCCCCCTACGGCGAATCCAAGCTGATCGGCGAGTGGTTGCTGCGCAACCAGGCCCGTGCCACTGCGTCCCAGCCAGCGCCGCTGCGTCATACCTCGCTGCGATACTTCAATGTGGTCGGCTCGGGATATGAGGATCTGCGCGACACCAGCCCGCACAACCTCTTCCCGCTGATCTTCGAGCGCCTGGTGGCGGGTGCGGTGCCCTACATCAACGGGGACGACTACCCCACGCCGGACGGCACTTGCGTCCGTGATTACGTCCATGTCACTGATCTTGCGATCTCTCACGTCACCGCCGCCGAGGCTCTTGAGGCAGACCAACCGCTGCAGTCGGTCTACAACCTCGGCAGCGGAAGCGGGCTATCGGTGCGCCAGATCATGGATGCCGTGGCACGAGTTACCGGCATTGAGTTCACACCGGAAATCCGCCCGCGACGTCCGGGAGACCCCGCGCGCATCGTGGCGAGCGGTGACCTCGCGGCACGCGACCTGGACTGGAAAATGCGGCACACCGTCGATGAGATGGTTGCCTCCGCTTGGGCTGCTCGGCAAGCCGCGGAGCGACGCAAATGACCAACAACGCTTGAAATTCAGCCCTCTCATCCGCCGGCCTCAATGCTGCGCCGAAACACGGCTGTCACATTTGTCTGGCAACTGTGACCCACACGTAACCGAACGCACGTTTGGCGCAACACACGGCTAGCAGAGTTCTGCGTATCTTCGGGCGTCCCAGGATCCAGCCGCCCGAGGCGTCCTATTGGTTTCCAGTCCCGTCACCGAAAGAAGCAACATGACACCACTCGACATCGATTCGGGCAACACTGCCTGGATCTTGACTTCAAGCGCGCTGGTGTTGCTCATGACACCAGGTCTGGCGCTGTTCTACGGCGGCATGGTCCGCGCGAAGAGCGTCCTTAACATGATGATGATGAGCTTCGGGGCGCTGGCCCTGATCTCGGTCCTCTGGGTTCTTTACGGATACTCGCTCGCATTCGGCGACGACGTTGGCTACGGCTTGCTTGGCAATCCCACGCAGTACTTGGGCCTCGAGGGCCTCATGGAGGACACCGGAGCGAGCCTGCCGCCGATGGCCTTCGTTGCCTTCCAAGCGGTGTTCGCGATCATCACCGTAGCCCTGATCTCTGGGGCGATCGCCGACCGCGCCCGGTTCTCAACGTGGTTGATCTTCGCCGGAATCTGGGCGACATTGGTTTACTTCCCCATCGCGCACTGGGTGTTCGACTTCAGCCTTGACGCCCACGTCGGCGGCTGGATCGCGAACGACTTGGCTGCAATCGACTTCGCAGGTGGCACTGCCGTTCACATCAACGCCGGTATCGCCGGCCTTGCGCTCGCCATCATCCTTGGCAAGCGGCTCGGCTGGAGGCACGATCCGATGCGTCCGCACAACCTCACCCTGGTCATGCTGGGTGCCGGTCTGCTGTGGTTCGGCTGGTTCGGCTTCAATGCCGGTTCCGCCGTCGCCGCCAGCAACTCCGCATCGGTGGTGTGGGTGAACACCATGGTCGCTACAGGTGCCGCCTGCCTTGGCTGGCTACTCACCGAGCGCATCCGTGACGGCCATGCGACCTCTCTTGGCGCCGCGTCAGGCATCGTCGCCGGCCTAGTTGCGATCACTCCGTCCTGCTCGTCGGTCTCGCCCATCGGCGCGATCATCGTGGGTGCCGTGGCTGGCGTGATCTGTGCGCTTGCCGTCGGCCTGAAGTACAAGCTCGGGTATGACGACTCGCTCGATGTGGTCGGCGTCCACCTGTTCGGTGGTCTCTGGGGCACCCTGGCGGTCGGCTTTCTGGCCACTGCCGCTGCCCCGGCAGGCGTCGACGGCCTGTTCTACGGCGGCGGCGTTGACCAGCTGTGGCGCCAGGCAGTCGGTGCCTTTGCGGTGTTGTTGTACAGCGGGATCATGACGTTCCTCATCGGCCTGCTGCTCCACAAGACAATCGGCTTCCGGGTCAGCGAAGAGGAAGAGCGGGCAGGCATCGACGAGTCCGAGCACGCTGAGACCGGCTACGATCTCGGCACGTTCGGTGGAGGACGCGCATTGTCATACGCCGGCTCGGCGCCAAGCCAGGTGGAGACAGATACCAAGAATGATCAGGAGGTTTCGGCATGAAGCTCGTAACAGCGATCATCAAGCCGCATATGTTGGACGAGGTGAAGACCGCACTCGAGTCGTTTGGCGTCGAGGGAATGACCGTCAGCGAGGCCAGCGGCTTTGGACGTCAGCGGGGCCACACCGAGGTTTACCGGGGAGCGGAGTACACCGTCGATCTGGTTCCCAAAGTGAGACTTGAGGTGCTCGTGGACGACGAGGATGCAAAGGACATCATCGACGTACTGGTAAAGGCCGCTCGGACCGGCCGCATCGGTGACGGTAAGGTCTGGTCGGTTCCCGTGGAGGAAATCGTCCGCGTGCGAACCGGGGAGCGCGGGCTGGACGCGCTCTGAAGCGTGATCTAACCAACGAGCGTCTCAACGTCGCGA